>CAIQSY010000262.1 GCA_903874585.1 uncultured Chlorobiaceae bacterium
ATAACCAGTTTCGGGCGCAGTTGGCGTAATACCAAAGGTGACAAGTTCACCATGATCGGCAGCGGTTTGACCTGCAGTAACAGCCGTACTGAAAGCTGCCGGATCAAGAATAACATGGTCAGCAGGCAGAAGCAGCATCAAGGATCCGGGATAACGTTCGGCTATCAGCAAGGCGGCAATAGCGGCTGCCGGCGCCGTATTACGTCCTGATGGTTCGAGAATAATCTCGCCAAGTGCAGCACCCGTCTTATGCAATTGCTCGGCAACCAGAAAGCGATGACTCTCATTGCAGATGCAGTACACCGGTCCGCAATCGTCAATTGAGGCAAGGCGCAGAGCAGTATCTTGCAACATGGTATTTTCGCCCAAGAGCGACAGTAATTGCTTTGGATACAACGCACGGGAAAGAGGCCAGAGGCGAGTGCCCGATCCTCCACTGAGAATGACAGGAATAATCATGAACGAAAGCGTTATTTTTTAATGGGTAACATACTTTTCATACATCTTCCATGTTGTTGCGACCAGCGTATCGACATCGCTGTGTTGCGGCACCCAGCCAAGCAGCTCACGCGCTTTGCCTGACGAAGCAATAAGCTCCGCCGGATCGCCTGCACGACGCCCGACAACATCAGCGATAATAGTTTTGCCGGTGATGACCCGCGCACGCTCAATCATCTCAAAAACGCTCACGCCGGTTTCACTGCCAAGATTCACCGTCAAGCTCTGCTTCTCTTTCAGGATATATTCAAAAGCGCTGATATGTGCTGCAGCGAGATCGCTGACATGCACATAATCGCGAATGCAGCTTCCATCGCGGGTGGAGTAATCATCGCCATAAATGGATAATTTTGGACGAATACCCACAGCAGTCTCCATCACAATGGGCAGCAGATTTTCAGGATTCAGCTCCAGCCCTTTTACACGCCCTGCGGAATCGTAGCCTGCTGCGTTGAAGTAGCGAATTGCTGCATAGCGAATCCCCTTCAACCGATCAAACCACTCAAGAAGACGCTCCACTTCAAGTTTCGTAAAACCATAAAAATTCTCAGGAACCATGGGGTGCTCTTCATCAATCGGCTGATATTGTGGACTTCCATACACTGCCGCAGAGGAGGAGAAGATAATGGGCGAAAGAGATGCTTCAGTTGCTGCATTGAGAATATTGATGGCACCGGAGATATTGGCATGAGCATATTCATCAGGATGGAACATCGATTGCCCGGCAGCCTTCAGCGCCGCAAGGTGCACACAACCATCATAGCCTCGCGACATCACCGCACGCAACTGCTCAGGGTGCATAATGTCGCCATGCACAAAATCCGCTTCTGTAAAGAGATTTTCACGCAAGCCGGTTCGTAAATTATCGAACACTGTCACATCATAGCCGTGATCAAGAAACGCCCGCGTAACATGACTGCCGATATAGCCTGCACCGCCGATAACAAGAATTTTCATAGTCGATAGAGTTTAAGCCTAATGGGACTGCAAGGACGTTACGCGTGGATGAACGATTACCTGCCGCCATACATCTCGTTGTAATAATGCTGGTAATCGCCCGATGTGACATTACTGAGCCATGCACCATTGGCAAGATACCAGTCAACCGTTCGTTCAAGCCCCTCTTCAAAGGTAATCGAAGGCACCCACCCCAGCTCGAGCTGCAACTTAGTGGAATCAATGGCATAGCGCAAATCGTGACCAGCGCGATCGGTAACGTAGGTGATGAGCTTTTCGGACTCCCCTGCTGCACGCCCAAGCTTTCTATCCATAATACCACAAAGCAAACGGATAAGCGAAATGTTGCTCCACTCGTTATGGCCGCCGATATTGTACGTGTCGCCGATTTTCCCTTGATGATAGATCACATCAATCGCCTGAGCGTGGTCAACAACCCAGAGCCAGTCGCGCACATTCTCCCCTTTTCCATACACAGGCAGCGGTTTCTGCTGAATGATGTTGTTGATGAAAAGCGGAATGAGCTTCTCGGGAAACTGAAATGAACCATAGTTGTTGGAGCAGTTGCTGATGACTACCGGCAGACCGTAGGTGTCGTGCCACGCTCGCACAAAATGGTCGGATGAAGCTTTCGAGGCGGAATAGGGGCTGTGCGGATTGTACGGCGTCGCTTCGGTGAATATTCCATCGCTGCCAAGCGAACCGTACACCTCGTCCGTTGAAATGTGGTAAAAGCGCTTGCCCTCACAATGTGCACCCCAACTTGCTTTGGCAGCATTCAGCAGATTGACTGTACCAAGCACGTTGGAAAGCACAAAATCAAGCGGATTGGCAATTGAACGATCAACATGCGACTCCGCCGCCAAGTGGATAACGCCATCAAAGTGCTGCTCTTCAAACAAGCGCATGATAAATGTGGCATCGGTAATATCACCCTTGACAAAGCGATA
>CAIQSY010000263.1 GCA_903874585.1 uncultured Chlorobiaceae bacterium
GCTGAAATGTTGCGCGCCATCGAGCTTGCCTCCAAGCCAAGGGCGTACAACTCCGCAAGAAATTCGGCGATATGCTCCGCCGTTATCGCCGCAATTGTGCAGCCACGATGCTGCATAAAAAGCAGGTAACGCCGCAAATCGTTATTGTACGATTCACGAGTGTTGATCGAAAAGTTGCGCTCAATCAGCATGTAGTTCAAAAAACTCTCCAGCGTCCGCTGCATACTCTGGTTGAGTTCCGGCATAACAATGTCATCCTTCATCCTTCCAACCTCATCCTCTCTTTTTGAGCAGCAGTTGAGAGAAGCCGCCATCACAACCATGATGGTCGCCCGGCAACGTGAGCTTTCCGCCTGCAGGAGTTGCGGAAAATTCTGGATGCCGTTGTAAAAAAGCCTCAATTTGCCGATGGTTCTCTTCCGGCTCAATCGAGCAGGTGGCGTAGAGCAGCCGTCCGCCATCGTTCAGCAGCGTTGCGGCATGATCGAGCAGTGCCGCTTGCAGCGTCTGAAGTTCCAGCAGCATTTCGCGGCTCACTTTCCAGCGCAGTTCAGCGCGTCGCCCGAGCACGCCAGTGCCGGAACAAGGCGCATCGAGCAGGATTGCGTCGGGCTGCACGTCGGGCTGATAGCTTCGAGCATCGGCAGTAACGGTGGTAATTATGCTGATGCCAAGCGCTTTGGCGTGCGCATCAAGCGCCGCAAGCTTCTGGTCGTAACGGTCAACAGCAATAATCTGCCCACTGTTCTGCATCAGTTCTGCCATAAACGTTGCCTTGCCACCCGGCGCTGCACAAAGGTCGAGCACAATCTCGTTTGGCTGTGGGTTAAGCAACTGCACCGCTTCACCCTGCGTCGGGTTCTGCACCGTGAGCCGCCCGTCGGCAACAGCAGCTTCAAAACTGTGAAAATCCTTCGACACAAAGAAGTTATCAAGCAAACAAGGTTCGTACTCAACGGCAGCATCCACCTCGCCAAAAAGCTGCTCCGGCGAAGTTTTCAGGCGATTGATTCTGAATCCAAAAAGCGGGAACTGATTATTATATTTCATGATAGCCTCCGTTTTTTCGAGACCGAATGCCGTCAGCCAACGCTCAACCAGCCACTCTGGATGCGAATAGCGCAGAGCAAGCTGCTCCGTCACACCTTTGTCGTGCAACCACGCTTCAAGCGTTACACTCTCAAGCGTAATTTTGCGCAGCACACCATTCATCAGCTTCGACATGCGGTCGCCCTTGTACTTGCGGGCAAGTTTAACGCACTCGTTCACCGCCGCCCAGTCGGGCACTTTATCGAGAAAGAGAAGCTGATACGCGCCAAGACGCAGAATATTGCGCAGCACCGGTGCCGCCTTTTCCAGCTTATGGTGATAAAAATGGGAGATAATAAAATCGAGCTGAAACCGGTAACGCAGCACACCATTCACCAGCGCTGTTGCAAGCGCCCGATTAACGCGGTTAAGCGCCGAATGCTGAAGCTGCCGGTGCAGCAAGGTGTCGGAGTGTTCGCTGCCACGTTCAAGCGATTGCAAAACGTTCAGGGAAAGTTCTCGTGCGGTGATGGTCATAGGGTGTGGTGGGGATAGGGATTGCAATGCTTGATGGTGATAACTGGAAGTATTCCTCAACATCATTA
>CAIQSY010000264.1 GCA_903874585.1 uncultured Chlorobiaceae bacterium
CACCCCGCTCATTGCGCTTTACTCTTCCCAAAAAGGCGAAAGTGGTGAATATTGATGATACAGCGTTTCAGTCGTGGCTTTAATTTCTCCCAAGGTTTCCCCGAAGGTTTCCCCCAATAAAAATGGAGACGCGCCCAAGTTTGTTCTTGAGCGCTTCTCCAGAAAGGTGTAAGCGTTGTGCTTACTGTGCGAAGTTCGCTGCGGCAAACTCCCAGTTGAGCAGATTATCAATCACCGAGGCAACGTAGTCGGGGCGACGGTTCTGAAAATCGAGGTAGTAGGCATGTTCCCACACATCAATGGTG
This sequence comes from uncultured Chlorobiaceae bacterium, assembly GCA_903874585.1. GTDB lineage: Bacteria > Bacteroidota > Chlorobiia > Chlorobiales > Chlorobiaceae > Chlorobium. Next base: position 306 of record CAIQSY010000264.1, read on the forward strand.
AGAATTGGTTTCTGCCCGCTGGTCATCGGGGTTTGTGCATTGCCGGTTTTGGTAACTTTCAATGTGTCGCCATCAAGCACAAGCCACGCCCATCCACTGCCAAACTGTGTTGCAGCAGCAGCTTTTAATTCATCTTTAAATTTATCGAAGCTGCCAAAATCAGCAGCAATTTTGGCCGCAAGCTCGCCGGTTGGTTCACCGCCACCATTCGGGCTGAGGCAGTTCCAGTAGAATGAGTGGTTCCACGCCTGAGCGCCGTTGTTGAAAACACCAACTTTTTGTGCATCGTTTGCAGTTGCGGCAATGACCTCCTCAAGGCTCATAGCATCGAACGGTGTGCCTGCTACAAGATTGTTGTAGTTGGTGATGTAGGCAACGTGATGTTTGCCGTAATGGAAGCTGATGGTTTTTGCGGAGATGTGTGGTTCAAGAGCGTTCTCTGCATAAGGGAGTGCTGGTTGCTGATAAGCCATAAAATAATTTTAGTTAAAAGTTGAAAAGAGTTGATAAATCAAACCACAAGAAGCTGTAAACAAACTCAAGAGATATATAACAATACCATTAAAAATGTTTAAACTTCCATAGTTACGATTTAGTTTCTTGAATATCCAAAAATTACCTTTGTGGAGATGAAAATCTGCACGCTCCTCCGATCATTGTTCTGTGGCGTCGCACTCTGTTGCCTCTTCACCGGATGCGATAATCCGCAGTCAATCACCCTTGATCAGGATGATGCCCGCGTTGCAGGATTTTATTGCGATTATCTCATTCACTCTGGAGTTGCACCAAGCGCAGTGGGCGTGTCGAACCTTGCGCACTTGAGTTCTGCCGAAATCGATACTCTTCTTGCACGTCACTATCTCACTCGCGAGAGTTTCAATCGCCAAGTATGGTTGTATAAACGGAGTCCTGAGCGCTGGCAAGCTGTACTTGATCTGGTTCAGCGTAACATCCGTAAAAAAATAGTCGAAGAGCAATGAAGCGCAGCTATCCTTTTCTGGTTGGTGTTACCGGTGGGCTTGGGAGTGGAAAATCAACCGTTTGCCATCTTCTTGCCAACATGGGATGCGCTCTTTTCGAGGCCGATCGGGTGGCAAAGGAGATGCAGCTTACCGACGCCGAGGTGATTGCCGGTATAAAAACGATTTTCGGTGACGGCATTTATTCGCGTGATGCTGATGGTGATTTGCTGCTCGATAGAAAAACTATCGCGTCGATTGTTTTTTCATCGCCCGATAAGCTGCAGGCGCTGAATCAGCTTATCCACCCAAAAGTTTTCACTGCATTTGCATTGGCTATTGATGATGCTCGTCAACGCGGTGTCAAGATTCTGGTGAAAGAGGCGGCAATTCTTTTTGAGTCGGGCGGCAGCAAAGGGCTTGATGCCGTTGTGGTTGTCACCGCTGATGAGCAGACTCGAATTGCACGAGCTGTCCTTAAAGGCATGGGCACAGCGGAGGAGATAGCACGACGCCTTGCTGCACAGTGGCCACAAGAAAAGCTGACAGCACTGGCAGACTATGTGCTCGTTAACAACTGTTCATGCACCGAATTACAACAGCAGAGTGAGCAACTTTATCACACACTGCTTGCCGCCGCAGATGCGTTGTGTACGTGAACATACATATTATTATGGGCTTTTCGTCGATGTGTGCTGGAGATTAAGAACAACCCCGTTAAGCTTTGTCTGCCACATCCTCCGCAGCAGGGGAATCAATCATGGAATTCACCCATATCTCTTTTTCGCCATCAGCTTCACGCCTGTTAAGAGAATTATAGCAAGGAAAAACAACGCTCCCCATAGCAACGAAATGCCTGCACCAATGAGGGCAGCAACCGCGTTCACCGATAGAGCAAGCCAAACGATTGCAGCAAGCCATAGTGCTACAATCAGCAAGAGATAGACAAGCCTCATGGGCTTGATAAAAGAGGGAATGGTGGCGAGGATTATCGCCACCACGAGAATTATCAAAAATGAGGCATCAGTAAGGAAGGGCATTGGAAGAGTTCCTTCTTGAACGGTGATTATACAGGTTCCGTGAGCGCGCCGGTCGGGCAACTTGTCATCATCACGGCAATATCCACCTCACCATGATGTTCTTCAATCATGCGCACACAAATCCCGCAATCAACACACTTTTCGCGCTCCATGCTGATGTCGGCATTTTCGGCTTTGTAAAAACCAGGATGTTCGTGCTTTTGCTCAACGGGTGCGCTGAGGTAACGGGAGGCGAGTTCTCGCAAACGGCAATCGTTGATGGCGTTGCATTTGCATTGCAGGCAGCGCTCTGCTTCCGCACGTGCCAGCTCTTCAGTGTAGCCAGTTACCACTTCGCTGAAGCTCGCAATTCGTTCGGAGGGCGTCAGCTCTGGTATGGCAATGCGTGGTGCAGTTTGTTTACGCTGATAAAATGCTTGCGGTGCCTCGTCTCTTGCACCATAAGAGGAGTTAAAGAGAGCTTTTGCCGCAACAACATTGTTGCCATTCAAGAAAAGGTTGATGGAATGTGCCGCTCTTTTGCCCTGCTCAACGGCACGAATTGCCGTATCAGTACCGGTGACGCAATCGCCACCCGCAAAAAGCCACGGCGTGTTTTGCGATTGCAGCGTATCGGCATGCACAACCAGCTCACCATAGTTGCCAGTGCTGATACCTGCAGCATGAGCTACGGTGCTATCAATCTGTTGCCCGATTGCCGAGATAATGGTGTCGGCCGTTATGATGAACTCGGAGCCTGCAACCGGAACGGGTTTTCGTCGTCCAGAGGTATCAAGCTCACCCGGCTGCATGGTGATTGCTGTTATGGTGAGCGCACCGTTAACTCGTTGAATGGCAACGGGTGCAGCCCACTCAATAAGGGAAATGCCTTCAGCCAGCGCTTCATGAATTTCCAGAACATTGGCAGGCATCTCTCCGCGCGAACGACGATAGAGAATTGTAACGTCTGAAGCGCCCAGTCGAATTGCCGTGCGCGCAGCATCAATCGCGGTGTTGCCGCCGCCAGTCACTACAACTCGATTACCCGGATGAGGCTGCTCACCTGATGCCGCTTTTCGCAAAAATTCAATGCCGCTCACCACGTTCGTTTCATGTTCACCATCAATATTCATGGTTGCCGCTTTTTGTGCGCCAGCAGCAATAAAGAGAGCATCATAATCGCGTTTCAGCGATTCGAGGGTGACATCTTTACCAAATCTGATATTACACTGGAACGTCAAGCCCATAGCAGCCAGTGTCGCAATGTCGCTCTCGATAACGGATTCTGGCAGTCGGAAGCGGGGGATTCCATAACGCATCATGCCGCCAGCCTGTGCACTTGCCTCAATAATCATTACCTCATGCCCATTGCGAAGCA
>CAIQSY010000265.1 GCA_903874585.1 uncultured Chlorobiaceae bacterium
GATACCTCCCTTGTGATCCGGAACTGGCTTTTCGGGTGGTACATTGTCGAGTTTGAGCAGGGTGGCTCAGACAGAGCTGAGTATGGCGCCAATTTATTAAAAAAAATCGCAGGTCAGTTGAAGCTCAAAGGCTGTTCTGAACGAAGTCTTGCGCTCTGCTGTAAATTCTATCTCACCTATTCAGAAGATTTTGCAGGCACTGCCTGCAAAATCTTCTGATAACAGTATTGGACTAAAGGAGATTCAACAGATACTGCCTGTTACATCTTGTGATGTCATTGCCAATGCTCCACAAACGCTGCGTATTTTCTCTGCAACACTGGCTGGCAGCTTTTCTCTCGGATGGACGCATTACGTTGCTTTGCTGACCATTTCGAATGCTGATGAGCGTCGGTTCTATGAAATTGAAGCCAGTGAAAACAGTTGGGGTGCCAGAGAGCTTGAGCGGCAGATAGCGGCTTCGCTGTATGAACGGCTGGCTCTTAGTCGTGACAAGGAGGGAATCCGGCAGCTCTCGCAGAAGGGGCTTGTGGTTGAAAAGCCGGGTGATGTGATTAAAAACCCCATTGTGCTTGAGTTTCTGGATCTGGAAGAGAAGAGTGCTTATTCAGAACATGCACTTGAAACGGCCATTATCGACCACCTCGAACACTTTTTGCTTGAACTGGGCAAAGGGGGGTTTCTCTTTGAGGCACGCCAGAAACTGTTCACCTTCGACAACGACCATTTCTATGTTGATCTGGTCTTTTACAATCGCCTGTTACGCTGCTATGTGCTCATTGATCTCAAGCGCGACAAGCTGACGCATCAGGATCTTGGGCAGATGCAGATGTATGTCAACTATTTTGATCGCTATGTCAAAACCGACGATGAACTGCCGACAATCGGTATTCTGTTGTGCCATCGCAAGCATGACGCGCTGGTTGAGCTTACTCTCCCCAAGGATTCAAATATTTTCGCTTCGAAGTATCAGCTCTATCTGCCATCAAAAGAGGAGCTGAAGAGGCAATTGGAGGAGGCCGCAGGCATTGAGCATCAGGAAAATCAGGATCAGGAGGGCATAGGCGATGTTCGATAAATGGTTCAATCAAGATATCGGGAAAGTCTTCGATCGGTGAAACCCGTCTTAAAATGCTTAACTTTATTGATCTTGAATAGCCCATTTTGTCTCCTTGGTTGAGGCGACATGTATGTTAACACATAGGGTCGTTGGCTGATTCAGTGAATTTGGCGATATTAAAACCTGATTTAGAATTTTACAGCGTGTGACAAGAGGTAACTGATGATTGCATTGCATTGTTCGGTATTGGATGGTAAACTCTTGCTCTGGAGTGAAGGGCGCGAGGTGGGAGATATTTGGGAGCTGCGTCGGGCGTTCAAGGCAATCGGGATGAGGGTGTCGATTCTCAAACCGATGGTGAAAGAGCTACTTGCCTGGCTTCCGCATTGTGGCGAGGAGCGCGTTCCATCTTCTCCTGTGCTTGGCGATGAACCGGACAAAAGTCAGAAACCCTCTCTCAAGCCGCTCGTGATTACCGCTCTTCCTCTCGATATTTCCTTCTGCGAAGCCTTTTTCTCCTGTGTACGTGAGGGGAGTATTCCCGGATCGGGTGTGTTTTTCGGTCAGTCTGTTCTCTGGGCAATGCAGCTTTTCGATACGGCGGTACACCTTGTTTCCTCCGAGAGCTACCTTCCTTCACTTGTTCGCGGTACTGCCCAGTGGGAAGGGCGCTGGGTTCCTTACCCTGAAAATTCCGTTGCATCCCGTCTCGATACACTGGCTGAAACCGTGCCGTCTGTATGCCGTTGCGTTTCAGCGGAGAGGAAGACCCCGCCGGGAACCTCAGGAAAAGAGCTTCAGGCAGCGCTGTTGCATAATCTGGTTGATTCGCTTGTCCGATTCTCTTTCGTCACCACGGGTCGAAAAGCAGCGAAGCCGTTGACAATCCATGAAGCGTGGATGCAATCGCTTTCCGGTAATGTTCCTGAAATCAACTGGGATCGCAAGCCGGAGATCGAGGCTTTTGCCAGGGAGCTTGCCGAGTGGCGGCGTCCGCTGGATGTGTACGCCCGTTCTCCCTTCAGCTTCTGTTTTCGCCTTGCTGAGCCTGTCCTCAAGGGGAAAAAGGATATCTGGCAGCTCACGTATTTGCTTCAGTTGAAAAGCGATCCGAGTCTCTTGCTTGAAGTCGGGGATCTCTGGTCGCCGGAAAGCGAGGCTTCTCAACAGGCAAGGAGCTATGGGGTTGATTGTACGGAGTTCATGCTGATGGCGCTGGGGCAGGCGGCTGCGCTGTATCCAGAAATCACCAAGGGGTTGAAGCAGAAAAGAACGGGCACTCTGAAGCTCGATACCGAAGGGGCATTCAGCTTTCTTTCTGAATATGCCGCTATTCTGCAAGAGGCAGGGTTTGTGGTTATTCTTCCGTCGTGGTGGGTTGGCAAGGGGCCGATGAACAGGATGGGGATCAAGGTGCGTGTCAAAGCACCATCCATGAAGGCAAGTGGTAACGGTATGGGTCTCGAAACGCTGCTTTCATGCGATTTTGCTGCATCGCTCGGCACCGATGAGGTCGATCTGGACGAACTGAGGCGTCTTGCCGGACTGAAAATGCCTCTGGTCAGGGTGCGTGGGCAGTGGCGGCAGATTGACCAGCGGGAGCTTGCCGCTGCGGTGGGGTTTCTTGAAAAGCAGCGATCGGGAGAGCTCACGATGCGGGATGTTCTTGCAACGGAGTTTGGTGCCGGTTCGCTCGATGCTTCTCTGACTGTTCAGAGCGTCGATGCTGATGGCTGGATGAAGGAGCTTCTGGAAAAACTCAAAGGGGAGAGTCGTTTTGAACTGCTTGCGCAACCGGATCGCTTTCAGGGAAAACTTCGCGAGTATCAGGTGAAGGGCTATTCGTGGCTCGCTTTTCTGAGAAGCTGGGGGCTCGGAGCCTGCCTTGCTGACGACATGGGTCTCGGCAAAACGGTACAGACGCTCGCTCTCCTGCAGGAGGAGAGAAACCGGGGGGAAAAACGGCCGGTTCTTCTGATCTGTCCGACTTCGGTGGTCAACAACTGGAGAAAGGAGGCCGAACAGTTTACCCCAGGTTTGCCGGTTCATGTGCATCACGGAGCTGACCGGCTGAAAACGACAGCGTTCAGGAAAGCCGCAAAGGGATCGGCACTGGTGATTTCAAGCTACGGGCTTCTGTTTCGCGATATAGCGTTATTATCGAAGCAGGAGTGGGCTGGGGTGATTCTCGATGAAGCGCAGAACATCAAGAATCCCGAAACCAAGCAGGCAAAAGCGGCACGTGCCTTGCGCTCGGATTATCGGATAGCGCTTACCGGTACACCAGTTGAAAATCATGTCGGCGACCTCTGGGCGTTGATGGATTTTCTCAATCCCGGTTTTCTTGGCAGTCAGGCTTTTTTCAGGGAGCGGTTTTTCAATCCGATTCAGTGGTATGGCGACAGCGCTGCCTCTGAAAGGCTGAAAGCCATGACGGCGCCATTCATTCTCCGACGACTCAAATCCGATAGATCCATCATCTCTGATCTGCCCGACAAGATCGAAATGAAGCAGTACTGTACGCTGACCAGGGAGCAAGCCTCGCTCTACAAGGCGGTGGTTGACGAACTGCAGGAGAGAATCGAAATGGCGGAGGGTATCGACCGGCGCGGTCTTATTCTGGCTTTGCTGGTCAAACTCAAGCAGGTGTGCAATCATCCGGCGCAGTTTCTCGGAGACAACTCTGCGGTTGAAAACCGTTCAGGCAAGGTGGAGCGATTGACGGAGCTGCTTGGTGAAATCCGTGAGAGCGGCGAACGTGCGCTTGTTTTCACTCAGTTTATGGAGATGGGCAAGCTTCTGCAGCACTATCTTCAGGAGCTGTACGGTGAAGAGGTGTTTTTCCTGCATGGTTCACTCACGAGGAAGCGTCGCGACGAGTTGATTGAGCGCTTCCAGACCAGTGATCATGCGCCACGAATTTTCATTCTTTCGCTGAAAGCGGGTGGCTCCGGATTGAACCTGACCAGAGCGAACCATGTCATCCATTATGATCGCTGGTGGAATCCGGCTGTTGAAAACCAGGCGACAGACAGGGCATTTCGTATTGGGCAGAAACACAATGTGGCGGTCCACAAATTCATTACTACCGGTACACTGGAGGAGCGGATCGATGAGATGATTGAAAGAAAAACCGCTGTTTCCGGAACGGTTCTCGGTAAAGGCGAGCAGTGGCTGACCGAGCTTTCAAATGGCGATCTGAAAAAACTTATCATGCTTGGACGGGAAGCAACAGGAGAATAAAGGTATGACATATTATTACAATTGGCCCAAGCCATCAACTCCGAAAAAAGTCGATAACGGTATCAAGGCGCAGAACAAGCGAGGTGCATTCGCCAGACAATGGTGGGGAAAAGAGTGGATTTTGAGGCTTGAACAGTTCAACGACTCTTCCCGTCTTGCCCGTGGTCGGTCGTATGCCCGCAAAGGGCAGGTCACCGGTCTCGATGTTTCGAGCAAAGGTGTCTCCGCCAAGGTTCAGGGATCGAGAGTGAGGCCATACAACGTCTCCATCAGGCTCACGCCTTACTCGCAAGAGGAGTGGCAGCGCTTTGTTGGAGTGCTCAGCGAGAATCCCGTGCTCGTGGCGAGGATGCTTGGCGGAGAGATGCCCGAAGAGATCGACAAGCTGTGCTCGAAAGCTGGGCTCTCTCTTTTTCCGAGTTCCTTCAGGGATATAGGTGCGTCATGCTCGTGCCCTGACTACGCCAATCCCTGCAAACATCTGGCCGCGGTGTTTTATCTGCTTGCCGAAGCTTTCGACCGCGACCCGTTTCTTCTTTTTACCCTGAGAGGCATCGACAAGGATGCTTTGTTCAGTGCCCTTGGTGGAAACAGTTCCAATACTCCGACTGAACAAACGGGGAAAAAGAAGAAGGTTGTCGAACCACTGCCTGTCGATCCGGATGTTTTCTGGTCGTCTCCGGATGCACCGATGTTACCGGCATTGCACCATCAACCGGTCATCGCTTCTGCCATTCTAATCAGAAGACTCGGACCGGTACCGTTCTGGCGATCCGAAACGAATTTTTCTGCCGAAATGGAAAGTATTTTCAAGACTGCATCATCACGCATGTTCGATATGCGTCAGCCGAAATTGCTGCCGATTGATTAGACCATAAAGTCACTTCACCTCAAAACTTCGCGACGGGTGAAAACGCAGACTCGTGCCCGCGCAACAATGTTTTGCAGTTATCGCTCAGTTATCGTGTGGGCTTCATCCTATTTTCAGCAGACCACACGGCACCCTCTTTTGTATCTTTTATTTCAATGCCCGTAGTGAGGAGCATCTCTCGGATTTTATCGCTGAGAGCAAAATTCTTGTTCTGTTTTGCTTCAGCCCTTAAGGCAAGCACAATCTCCATCACGTCGTCCAGCTTTTTTGCACTCCCTTCCTGCTCCTTGTGATTTTCGTGTCCATCAATATTGAAAATCCCAAGAACCCCGATTCCTGCACGGTGAAGGAACTTGGCGATCTCCTGACGTGAAGCTGTTGCAATGCCCTCTTGCCGATCCAGTGCCGCATTGATTGCTTTTGAGAGTTCAAACAACACCGCAATAGCGACGGGTGTGTTGAAATCGTCATCCATTGCTTCAGCGAAACGAAGTGCAAATGGAGCAAGGTCAAACTCGGCGGTGCCGGCTTGTTGTTCTCGAAGGCGTCGCTGTGTTTCGCGAAGTTTCTCTAAACCTGTAGCGGACGCTTTGATGGCTGTTTCGGAAAAGTCAAGTGGCGAACGGTAGTGCGATTGGAGAATGAAAAATCGTATAACCAGCGGGTCGGTATCATGGAAGATATCTTTCAGGTTTACGGAGTTTTTCAGCGATTTGCCCATTTTAATGCCGTTGATGGTCACCATATTGTTGTGCATCCAGAAGCGCACATAAGGTTTTCCAGTGGCAGCTTCTGACTGAGCAATTTCGCAGTCATGATGCGGAAATTTGTTTTCCATACCACCACCGTGAATATCAATCGTTTCACCAAGATATTTCATCGACATGGCAGAACATTCAAGATGCCATCCAGGGTAACCGACACTCCATGGTGATCTCCATTTCATCACATGGTTTTCGTCCGCTTTTTTCCAGAGCGCAAAATCTGATGGGTCGCGTTTTTCAGAACGTACGCCAACTCTCACTCCCGATTGCAGCGCCTCTTGATCGGTGCGTCCAGAAAGCTTGCCATATCCTTCAAATGATTGAACCGAAAAATAGACATTCCCATCAACGTCATAAGCGTGCCCTTTTGCGATGAGCTTCTCTACCAGCTCAATCTGTTCGGGAATATGAGCAGTGGCTGTTGGCGCAATGTTCGGGCGTAAAACCCCAAGTTTGTCCATATCGTCATAAAAACTGCGCGTGTAAAATTGCGCAATTTCCATAGGATCAGTTTTTTCCAGATTGGCTTGTTTCGCAATTTTATCCTCACCCTCATCAGCATCATCCGTCAAGTGCCCAACGTCGGTAATATTCTGGATATATTTCACTCGATAACCACTTTGCCGCAGCCAGCGCACAACCACATCAAACGAAACATAACTTTTAGCGTGCCCAAGATGTGCATGACCATAGACCGTTGGACCGCAAACATACATGCTGACAATGCCGGGTTGAAGTGGCTCAAACTTCTCTTTGTTTCTGCTGAGCGAGTTATAAATGGAGAGTGACATTTTTTGCTGTTGTGCCGTTATAAAACGAAATGATGTAAGGAGTTTGTCTATAAAAAACTCAATTAAAGTTAAACATTTGGGTTTTTAACGCAAGGTTTTTAGCTTCCTTTTTGTTCCTCTTTTTTCGAGACTGCTCACCTTTTTATGAAGATTACTTCTGCAGCATTTCAAATCAGCGCGTCAGCTCTTTCAGGGTTGCCCGATGAGACGCTGCCTGAAATTGTTTTTGCTGGTCGCTCAAATGTCGGTAAATCAACACTTCTCAACACGCTTACTGGCGTTAAAGGTCTTGCTAAAACCAGCTCCACACCAGGAAAGACGAGGCTTATCAACTATTTCCGCATAAACAGCGATTGTTATTTCGTTGACCTTCCTGGATATGGTTATGCCGCTGTCGGGCGAGTTGAAAAAGCAGTGTGGGGAGATTTACTTGCATCCTATCTTGAACGTCGTCATGCAATTACACTTGTGGTGCTCCTGCTCGATTCTCGCCATCCAGCCATGTCATCCGATAAAGCGATGATGGAGTTTCTTGAGTATCATGAACGACCTTATGGTATTGTGTTGACCAAGTACGATAAACTCACGCAGCGAGAGCGGGTTCAGGCTCGTCGAATGGTTGAAAGTTGCGGGACAAAAGCCAAATTTATTGTAAATTATTCGTCAATTTCTGGCAAGGGAAAGAGTGAGCTGCTGGCTCATTTTGATTATTACATCTCTCAATAAACATAACCGTCGTGGAATCAAAAACATTCAGGAGACCCTCACAGTCGGCAACTATTATTGTCGGCACACAGTTCGGTGATGAAGGGAAAGGCAAGCTGGTCGATTACCTCTCAGATAAATATGATATTGTCGTCCGTTATCAGGGAGGCGCTAATGCTGGTCATACGATCTGTTTCGATAATAAAACAGTTGTACTGCATCTGATACCCTCCGGAATTTTTCATAAAGGGTGCGTTTGCGTTATCGGTAATGGTGTGGTTATAGACCCTGCTGCATTGCTTGCTGAAATCAAGAAAGTTGAGGAGCTTGGCTACGAGGTAACGGGTCGGCTTTTTATCAGCCATAATGCGCATCTTATTATGCCATATCACAAACTGCTCGACACTTTGCATGAAACTGCACAGGGTGATCAGAAAATTGGCACAACTGGCAGAGGCATTGGTCCCAGTTACGAAGATAAATTTGCCCGCAAAGGTATTCGGGTGGTTGATCTGCTGAATCCTGAACTGTTGCAGGAGAAACTCCGCGAAAACCTTGCGGCAAAAAACAAATTGTTCAAAAATATTTACGAGAAAGAGGAGCTCGATGTTGAGTTGATGGTGCGTGAGTATGAAGAGTTCGATAAAATTATTGATCCTTACGTTACCAACACGCAGCTTTATCTGAATCGTCAGCTTCAGGCAGGTAAAACGGTGCTGCTTGAGGGCGCACAAGGTTGCCTTCTCGATGTTGATCATGGAACGTATCCTTATGTTACTTCGTCAAATCCAACCTCTGGAGGTGCTTGTACAGGTTCAGGTATTGCTCCGAATTATATTGGCAAGGTGATTGGTGTCAGTAAGGCGTATATGACCAGAGTTGGTAATGGCGCGTTTCCATCAGAGTTAC
>CAIQSY010000266.1 GCA_903874585.1 uncultured Chlorobiaceae bacterium
ACCAGTTTCCCGATAGGTTCCGGACATCCTTGTATTGGTTGCTCTGAACCGAATTTCTGGGACAAGGGGCCTTTTTATGAAAGACTCGCGTCGGTTCCATTCCTCGGCAGCGACAGCAATGCTGACAAGATCGGTATGGTTGCCGTTGGCGCCGCTGCGGCTGGCGCTGTGGCACATGCTGCTGTGACCGCAGTCAAAAAGGCGAAATCAGAGAAGCTTGGTAATGATAAAGCATAATCAGGGAGTATAACTCATGGCGAAAAAAATAGTTGTTGATCCGATTCCCCGTATTGAGGGGCATTTGAGAATAGAGGCGACGCTGAACGAGAGCAATGTTATTGAAGAGGCGTACTCCACCGGTACCATGTGGCGCGGTATTGAGGTAATTCTGAAAGGGCGTGATCCGCGTGATGCGTGGGCATTTGCTGAGCGCATCTGCGGTGTTTGCACGACGGTGCATGCGCTTGCGTCCGTGCGATGCGTGGAGGATGCGCTTGGCATTACCATTCCGACCAATGCCCGTATCATCAGAAACCTGATGAACGCGACGCAGGTGACGCAGGATCACCTTGTGCACTTTTACCATCTTCATGCGCTTGACTGGGTTGATGTGGTCAGCGCTCTCAAAGCAGATCCAAAACAGGCATCTGCCATTGCTCAAAGCATCTCTCCATGGCCGAAGTCGTCGGTGGGCTACTTCAAAGATCTCCAGCAGCGGCTGGTAGGGTTTGTTGAGAGTGGCCAGCTTGGCATTTTTTCCAACGGTTACTGGGGTCATCCGGCCTATAAGCTTCCGCCTGAAGTGAACTTGATTGCTGTGGCGCACTATCTCGAAGCACTTGATTTCCAGAAAGAGATTATCAAAATTCACACGATTTTCGGTGGCAAAAATCCCCATCCCAACTATCTCGTTGGTGGTATGGCCTGCGCGATTGATCCGAACAGTGATACGGCGATCAATATCGAGCGTCTGATGATGATCAAAAAAATCATTGACGACACCAATACGTTTATTGACCAGGTTTACATTCCTGATCTCATCGCTATTGCTGGGTATTACAAGGGATGGTTGCACGGAGGCGGGCTTGGCAACTATCTCAGCTACGGTGATTTTCCTGAGACGTCGCTTGCTGATTTCAAAACATTGCTCTGGCCGAGAGGCGCAATTCTCAACAAGGATCTTTCGACGGTGATTGATGTTGATCCTCGCGATGCCGCACAGGTTACTGAAGAGGTAAGCCACAGTTGGTACACCTATTCCGGTGGCGACAGCAAGGGCCTCCATCCGTGGAAAGGCGAGACCACTCCGAGCTACACTGGTCCGAAGCCTCCGTTTGAGCATCTTGATACTGACAAAAAGTACAGTTGGTTGAAGACACCTCGCTGGAAGAACCACGCGATGGAGGTTGGTCCGCTTGCCCGTGTGCTGATTGCATACGCCAAGGGTGATCCGATGATCAAGGATACTGTCGGTTTAGTGCTCTCAAAGCTTGAGGTTGGGCCTGAGGCGCTCTTCTCGACGCTTGGCCGTACCGCTGCTCGCGGCATCGAGTGCAAGCAGACGGCAGGTTTCATGCGTCATTACTACGACCAACTGATTGCGAACATCAAAACTGGCGATTACCGTACCTTCAACAGTGAGCGCTGGGAGCCATCCACCTGGCCTGAAGAGTGCAAAGGATTTGGCTATACTGAGGCGCCTCGTGGTGCTCTTGGCCACTGGATTCAGATTAAGGATCAGAAGATTAAGGAGTATCAGATTGTGGTACCCTCCACTTGGAACGCTTCGCCGCGTGATGCCAACGGCAATTCCGGAGCTTACGAGTCGGCGCTGAAGGGAACGCCCATGATCAATCCTGAACAGCCGCTTGAGATTCTCAGAACAGTTCACTCATTCGATCCGTGTCTTGCCTGTGCCTCTCATCTCTTCGATATGAACGGCAAGGAGATCACTTCGGTCAAAATCGTTTAAACGGAGCTTATCATGGGGAGAATAATTGAAGAAATCTACGTCTGGAGGTTGCCCGTCAGGTTTTATCACTGGATCAATGCCCTGTGTGTTGTGGCGCTCTTTGGAACTGGCATGTATATCGCCGCTCCAGTGCTGAATCCTTCGCTTGGTGAGGCGGTGTGGTCTAAAGGGATGGCATGGTGGCGCTATCTGCATTTTTCTGCTGCATTTATCTTTATCGCTAACTTTCTTTTCCGCATGTATTGGGCGCTCTTTGGTGACGATAAATATGCGCGCTTTGCTGGTTTCAGGCCATGGTCACCTGCGTGGTGGGGAAAATCGTTCAGAGAGCAGATGGAGTCCTATCTTTTTTTGCGTTCGGACGAGCCAAACTATGTTGCGCATAATCCTGTTGCGGCTCTGGCTAACTTTCTCTTCATCTTTTGCGGCTCGACCTTCATGATTTTTTCAGGTCTGGCGATGTATGGTGAAAACAATCCCGGTGGTTTCAGCAATGTTTGGTTTGGTTGGCTGATACCGCTTTTTGGTGGCAGTTACACCCTCCATTTTGCCCATCATCTGGGAGCATGGATTTTTCCATTTTATGTTATCATGCATCTCTATGCTGTGTTCCGTCACGATGTGGTTGACCATTCCAGTGTTACATCTTCGATGATTACGGGTTACAAGCATAAAGTTGAAGAAGAACCGGGATGAAGTTCAATCGTATTAATGTTATCGGGCTGGGCAATCTTCTCTATGGTGATGAGGGATTTGGCGTAGCGGCGCTTCAGCAGTTTGAGAAAAGCACCACGTTTCGACCATCAGTAAACTGTATTGATGGTGGAACTCAGGGAATTGCCCTGCTCGACTACATTGAATCGTGCGATGCGGTGATTGTTTTCGATGCGCTTGTACCGCTTGAGTATGATCGCCGGGTGTACGTTTATCGTAACGATGAGCTGCCCGCCTTTATTCACCGCAAAATGTCGTCCCATCAAATGGGGTTGAGTGAAATGATTGGCATTGCGCGATTGAATGGACGAATGCCTCGTGAATTTGTACTGATTGGTGTTCCTCCAAAAGAGCTGGAACTCCATGTTGGCTTAAGTCCAGAACTTTCACGGCTGCTTCCCGAAGCTGTTGAAGAGGGGCGAAAAATTGTTGAGGAGTGGCTGGCAAAAGCCGAGTACATCAGTTAGCGCGGCGACTCTTGAGCACGTTGCCTCTTATCCACTGAACCGCTTATTGCGGCTGCAGACGGAGAGGTAGTTCAAGATTGTTGGCTTCGAGCAGCTCCCTGTTCTGAAGTATCTCTTTGGCGCTACCGTCAGCGGTAAGACGTCCTTTGTTCATAATGCACACCCGCTCACACGTATCCCATATAAAATCCAAATCGTGCGAGACAATAATGGTTGTGCGCTCAAGCGCATGAATCAGATGAATCAATTTCCGACGATTTTTAGGATCAAGGTCAGCAGTTGGTTTATCCATTACCATCACTTCGGGATTCATGACCAATACCGCCGCAAAAGCAGCAAATCGTTTTTCACCCTGAGAAAGATGAGCCGGTGGTTTATAGCGTAACTCCCATAAGTACCACCACTGAAAATGAACCCAGCAACAGTGCAGCCGTTGCCGCAACAACACTGCCCACCGCCATTTTGCGTGGCGATAGCGAATCGCCCGCAATAGGACGATAAAGCAGAGGATAGGCAATAAAGGCAGGTAAAAATGCCTGATGCGGACCGACGAGAATAGCAAGCAATAATCCGCCACCGAGATGCCCGCTTGAACCAGTCTCGGGAATGGTGAAATTGATCATCTGCGCTGCAAAAATAAAAGCGCCAAGCACTCCCATAAGCGGCGTTTTTACGGGGTCATGCTCGTTCCTGATCTTTTTTGCGGCATACACTGTCAATCCACCACTGATCGTCCAGAATGTTGCATCCACAAGAGGTGACAATAAAGCATCTGCCATGTGCATAACTCTTTCTCCTGTTAATGGTTACGTTGTCAATCCGTGCTGCATTTCAAGAATAGTGAAAAAGTTGTTGATCTTATTGAACAATCTCTTAGAAAAGTAACCAGATTTTTGCTTTCCAGCGTATCTCATCATTTGAATTGCGCGGGTGTTTCCGGCTTACGCCCGCAAAAGCAGGGTGCCGCACAAGCATTATGAGCGGAAAATAAAAAAGCCTCCGTTAAAAGGAGGCTTTAAAGATTTTTTGGAGCGGGAAACGAGACTCGAACTCGCGACCCCAACCTTGGCAAGGTTGTGCTCTACCAACTGAGCTATTCCCGCGTTGTAATGAGTGACAAATATAAGGATGTTTTTATTTTTTACAACTCCAAAATGGATTTTTTCTCAATACACTATTTTCTCCTTACAGCGCCAACTCACGAATAATGGTCTCCATATCTTTATCCCCCCGTCCCGAAAGATTCACCACAAGAACGGTATCTTGCGCCATTTCTGGTGCTCTGGTAATGGCGTAATGGATGGCGTGTGCCGACTCAAGTGCGCAGATAATTCCCTCAGTTTTTGCGAGTGTTTCGAGCGCCGAAAGCGCTTCGCTGTCGGTAACGGCGGTGTAGCGCACCAACCCAAGCTCTTGCAGATAACAGTGCTCAGGGCCAACTCCCGGATAATCCAGCCCAGCCGAAATGGAGTGCGCCTCCTGCACTTGCCCATCCTCATTCTGCAGCAGCTTGGTCATGGCACCGTGCAGAACGCCGGGCGTACCAAGTGTCAAAGAGGCAGCATGTCGCCCATTCAACCCCTCGCCGGCAGCCTCAACGCCGACCAGCTCAATCTGTGCGGCATCCTGCAGAAATTCGTAGAACATGCCGACGGCATTACTGCCACCACCGATACACGCCGTAATAACATCAGGCAATTTACCCGCCTGTGCCATAATCTGCGCGCGAGTCTCTTTGCCGATAATCGCCTGAAAATCGCGCACCATCATCGGATAAGGGTGCATTCCCACCACTGAACCGATAATGTAGAACGTCTCTTCGGGATTGTTCATCCAGTCGCGGATTGCCTCGCTTGTTGCATCCTTCAAGGTTCTTGAACCACTGCTGACGGCGCGCACTTCAGCGCCGAGCAGCTTCATGCGCGCAACATTCGGCGCCTGCCGACGGATATCCTCTTCACCCATATAAACGACGCACTCAAGATCAAACAGCGCACAGACGGTTGCCGTTGCGACGCCATGCTGTCCGGCGCCAGTTTCGGCAATGACCCGCTTTTTGCCCATGCGTCGGGCAAGCAGCACCTGACCAAGCGCATTGTTAATTTTGTGCGCACCCGTATGGCACAAATCTTCCCGCTTGAGATAAATTTGCGCACCACGCAACGTTTTGCTCAACTGTTCAGCATGATAAAG
>CAIQSY010000267.1 GCA_903874585.1 uncultured Chlorobiaceae bacterium
AGGGCGAGCGCAAAGAGAGCTGCCACCACAAGCGCGGTAAAGCCCGTTTTGCCACCCTGTTCAATGCCGGCGGCTGATTCGATAAAGACGCCCGCTGTGGTTGTGCCGAACAACGAGGCGGCAATGGTTGAAAGTGCATCGACAAGCATCGGTTTTTGAATATCCGGCAGATTATCATCCTCATCAAGCAGATTCGCCCTTGAGGACAACCCGAACAGTGTACCCATAGTATCGACAAAATCCATCACCAGAACGCTGATAATCACCCCTAAAAATCCCCAAGTCAACGCTCCCTGCATGTCAATTTTCATGAAGATCGGCTCAATGGAGGGTGGCAGGCTGAACACTGCCGTTGGCATGGGAACAAGGCCTGTTATGAGAAATGCCACAGTGGTGACGGTCATGCCGATGAGTAGCGCGCCTGTTATCTTTTTGATGAGGAGAATGGCCGTAAGGAGCAGACCACCAAGGCTCAGCAGTACGGGAAGTTTTGCAATATTAGCCAGTTGTACCGGAGCGCCGGGAACGCCAAGCGCTACGACGCCCATATCGTTTAAGCCGATAAAAGCGAGGAAGAGACCAATTCCCACCGAAAAGCTGTGTTTGAGCGACGAGGGAATCGCCTCCGCAAGCCATTGGCGCAGCCCGCCAATAGTGATCAGCGTGAAAAGGATGCCACTGATAAAGATCGCTGCCATTGCCGTTTGCCACGAGTAGCCAAGCGTCTGAACCACGGTGTAGGCAACAAAGGCATTTTCGCCCATATACGGCGCCACTGCAAAAGGTCGCTTGGCGTACACGCCCATCAGAAGCGTTCCGAAAATGGAAGTGAGGATTGTCGCCGTCATGGAGGCACCTTTTGGAATTCCTGCCGCTGCAAGGATGGCTGGATTGACAATAATAATATAGGCAAGGGTGAAAAAGGTCGTAATGCCCGCAAGTGTCTCCTGCCGGTACGATGTCTGGTGCCTGTCGAAATCGAAGTAATTGCGCATGACAGTGGTCAGGTCGTGAAAAAAGAAAATTCAATGCAGGAAGATAACCATAATGGGTTGATACGGGGAAATGATAAAATTTGTGACAATATTTAAAGCCTTTTTTTGTTTACAAAAATGGGCATATTTATTGACAAGAACTTTTGTTGTCAATTATTACGTAGATAATACTATTGCGCTCATTATTTTGAAAAAGAGAGGGATATATGAACGTGCAATCAACATCATCATTGCTCACTATTGCTCTGGTACTTGGATTTGTAACTATAGGATACAATATCATTGAGAGTGTTGTCAGTATCTGGTTCGGATTCAACGACGATACGCTTGCACTGCTTGGATTCGGTGTAGACAGTCTTGTGGAGGTTATTTCTGGTGCCGGAATTGTTCATGCGGTACTGCGAATGCGTAAAAGTTCTGTTGAGTCTCGCGACCAGTTTGAACGGCAGGCACTGCGTATTACCGGATGGGCATTTTATCTTCTTGTTGCTGGTATGGTTATAGGTGCACTGCTCAATATTTTGCAGGGAAGCCGCCCGGTGACAACCGTTCCCGGAATTATAGTCTCTCTTGTTTCAATTGCCACGATGTGGTGGCTGATGAGTGCCAAAATGAAGGTTGGCAAAGCACTGCATTCTGAAGCCATTATTGCCGATGCGAATTGTACGAAAACCTGCCTCTTACTCTCCGTTGTGTTGCTTGTCAGCAGCCTTTTGTATCAATTCTTTTATATCGGTCTGGTTGATGCTGCGGGATCGCTTGGCATTGCCTGGTTTGCATGGAAGGAAGGAAAAGAGTCGCTCGAAAAAGCACGTACTGGCAAGCTGGGTTGTTGCTGTGACCGAAAAAGGTAAACGTTTGCCAGAAGATAACCATAATGGGTGGATATGGTGAAATGCTAAGGTTTGTTACAATTTATTTGCTTTTTCGTCATATTCATTTTACAAAAATGAGCTACTATTGTAAATGGAGCACTTTTTCAACGAACAGCATCGGCTGATTGCATCAGTAAGCGAAGTGAAGCGCTACCTCTACAGCCGTATTGACTGGAATGAGCGTTGTATCGGGATTCTTGGGGCGCGAGGCACGGGAAAGACAACGTTGATGTTGCAGCATGTGCGTGAGCGATATGGCGATTCTGATCGAGCGCTCTATATTTCTGTTGATAGTCCTTATTTTCAGGCGCATAACCTTTTCGAGTTTGCGCGAGAGTTTCATCAGTTTGGTGGTGAACTTCTTCTGGTGGATGAAATTCACAAATATCCTGACTGGGCAGTTGACATCAAGGCGATCTACGACTCTTTTCCCAAGTTGAACGTTCTCTTTTCAGGATCCAGCCTTTTGCAAATATCCAAACAAAAAGCGGATTTAAGCCGACGCGCCATCATTTTCAACCTGCACGGTCTCTCTTTTCGTGAGTATCTCAATTTCACCGAGAACAAAGCGTACAACGCATATTCGCTGGAAGATATTCTTGCCGAGCATCGCCAGATTGCCGAAACCATTTGTAGCGAGATAACCGTTCGCAAACTCTTTCGCGATTACCAGCAGATCGGGTACTATCCATTTTTTATGGAGAGCACGGGCAGCTATCTTTTTCGACTTCGGGAGGTGATCAATCATATCCTTGAAGTTGATCTCCCTTTGGTGAATCGCATTGAAGCACGGCAGCTTTCAAAGCTTAAAAAGCTGCTCTATCTCTTGGCGACGAGTGTTCCGTTTACTCCAAACATTTCAAAATTGGCAGAGGCAACCGATATTTCGCGCCCACGTCTCTACGAATATCTGGAGAATCTGCAGGATGCACGGTTGCTGAATCTGGTGCGCAGTCAGGGGAGAGGATATGAGGTTTTGACGAAGCCCGACAAGATTTATCTTGAGAACAGCAACCTGATGTATGCGATTGCCGACAACGTTAATACTGGTGCTTTACGGGAACTCTTTTTTGTCAATCAACTGCGTAATGCCAGCGCACTTCATCCCGAGCTTATTGAAAACACCATTGAGCTGTCGAGCAAAGGCGATTTTATAGTCAAGTCACAGTACATTTTTGAAATAGGTGGAAAAGGAAAGGGTTTTGAGCAGATTAGCGGAGTTGAAAAGAGCTTTGTTGTTGCTGACGATATCGAGACCGGATTTCAGAACAAAATTCCACTGTGGCTTTTCGGCTTTCTCTACTGATAATTCATTTGCATTTCTTGCCTCTTCTGTTGTTTATTGTTGTTCAGTTGACTCTCTCCAAATCGGCGTAGTAACTCTAACTGATTATTTTGTATGGGAAAAGTGATGCCTTACAAGGGAATGTGGCCACAGTTGCATGAAACGGTTTTTTTGACCGATGGCGCATTTGTGATTGGCGACGTTCATATCGGTGCTCATTCGAGCGTCTGGTTCAATGCCGTGGTGCGTGGCGACGTCTGCCCTATCCGAATTGGTGAAAAAACCAGTGTGCAGGATAATGCGACGCTGCATGTTACCCACGATACCGGACCGCTGAACATTGGCAATTGCGTGACCATCGGGCATGGCGCAGTGCTCCACGCCTGCACGGTGAAAGATTATGTGCTGATTGGTATGAGCGCAACGCTGCTTGACGACTGTGTTGTCGAACCTTGGTCAATTGTGGCTGCTGGTTCACTGGTGCGTCAGGGCTTTACGGTGCCGACGGGAATGCTGGTGGCTGGCGTGCCCGCCAAAGTGATGCGCCCGATTACTGACGCTGAACGGCGCAATATTGAGGAATCGCCGGAAAATTATGTGCGTTATGCGCAAAACTATCGGCAAGATGAAAAACAGCTTTGACAAAAGCGGTCTTCTTCACTGATTTCATTAAATTGACTAATAGTCTTTTTATGGCGCCCGACTGGCAAGCATCGTCTTGTTGCTTTGCCGCTCCTGTTTTTTTATAGTTATCATGTAACTCCTTTTCTGTTATGATGCAAAACGATGTTGTTGTTGTTGGCGGTGGTATTAGTGGTCTTACCCTTGCCTTTTATTGTGTGCAGGCTGGCATGAAAACCTCGCTGCTTGAAAAGGGTGATTCGATTGGCGGATCATTTGCCTCTCCAGAGTACAGCGCCAACGGAAAAAAGTTCTGGCTGGAACTTGGAGCACACACCTGTTACAGCTCCTATCAGAATCTCCTCGACATTGTTGAAGCGTGCGGTGTAACAGATACCATCATTCCTCGTGCAAAAGTGCCCTTCACGTTGCTGGTGAATGACCAGATCAAATCGATTGTCTCCCAGCTCAATATTGTTGAGTTGCTCCTTAATGGCTCGAATATTTTCAAGCTGAAAAAAGATGGCGAGAGCGTTAAATCATACTACTCGAAAATTGTTGGCGAGAAGAACTATAACAACGTCATCAGCCACTTTTTCAATGCCGTTCCGTCGCAAAAAACCGATGATTTTCCGGCTGACATGATGTTCAAGAGCCGCGAAAAGCGCAAGGATGTGCTGAAGAACTACACGTTCAAGCACGGATTGCAAGGCGTTGCAAAAGCGATTGCCGCCAAAAGAAATCTCAATGTTTTTACCAATCAGGATGTCAACTCCATCACTATGGAGAATGGCCAGTACATTATCAAAAGCGCTCATGGCGGTGAGTACTCTGCCAAAACACTCGTGATGGCCACCCCTTCGGCGGTCTCCTCTAAACTGTTGCAGGGCACTTATGCGGATATTGCCCGTCATCTTGGGCAGCTCAAAGCAGCAACGGTTGATTCTGTCGGCGTGATTGTGCGTAAAGAGCATGTGAGCATTAAACCGGTTGCGGCTATTATTTCACCGAACGATATCTTTTTCTCCATTGTGTCGCGCGATACGGTGCCTGATGATAATTATCGCGGTTTCTCTTTCCATTTTAAGCCCGGTCTTGATGATAAGACGAAACGGGCGCGTATTACCGAGGTCCTTGGCGTGAGCTTTGCAAAAATTGAACATACCGAGTCCCGCGTTAATACGGTGCCATCGCTGCGGATGGGTCACCACGAATGGCACGAAAAGATTAATGCACTTTTGAAAGGGCAAAAAAGTCTTCTGTTGACCGGCAATTACTTTGGTGGTATGGCTATTGAGGATTGTGTGAGCCGCTCGAAAAGTGAGTTTGAGCGACTGAGCAAGTAGCTTGCCTCACAATCGGAGAGACAATGAATTTGTGGAACTCGCTTCAAGGGATCTCTTTGATTCCTGCACTCCTGCTTTTGTTTGCCCTGTTGATGTACTTCGGGGCAAACTCGCTTTTTGTTAAACTGATTACGCTGCTCCGTTCAGCCATCAAAGGGTTCAGTATTCCGCTGGAGCTGGTATCGTGGCCCTTCAGGTTGCTTGTTGCCTGTCTTGGATTTGCTGTGCTGTTCCATTATCTCCCACTACCATTAGCGACAATCGAACTGTTGAATCACTCGCTGTTCGTGCTTTCCATTGTGGTGATTGGGTGGTTTGTTCTGCGTGCTCTCATGGTGTTGGAGCAGTTTGTTCTGCAATACTATGCGGCAAAAATGCGCAGTGATGAGGCATCAAGAAAAATTGCCACGCACATCAGCCTTGCCCGAAAATTGTTGAATGTTTTGACCGTGCTGCTTACGGTTTCTGGTATTTTGATGACGTTTGATACGGTTCGACAGGTTGGACTGAGCATTCTGGCGTCGGCAGGTATTTTAAGTGTGATGCTTGGTTTTGCCGCGCAAAAGAGTTTAACAACGCTCATCTCCGGCATTCAAATTGCCATAACCCAGCCGATCAGCATTGGTGATGAAGTGGTGGTTGAGAATGAAAAGGGTGTTATTGAGGAGATTACGCTCACCTACGTTGTGGTGCAGCTTTGGGATCAGCGCCGCATGATTGTGCCGATTACGTGGTTTATTGATCGTCCGTTTCAGAACTGGAGCAGAACCTCGCCAGAGTTGCTTGGGACGCTCTTTCTTTACCTCGATTATGCGCTTCCGCTGGAGCCGCTTCGCCAAGAGCTGGAGCGTCTTGTTGCGGTTACACCGTTATGGGATAAGCGTGTAGCGAAGTTGCAGGTGACCAATACATCAGATCGTGCCGTTGAGGTGCGGGTGCTGGTGAGTGCCGCAAACTCAAGTGCATTGTGGGATTTACGCTGTCTTGTTCGTGAGGAGTTGCTTGCGTTTTTACGGCTCAATTATCCAGGATTGTTGCCGCGTATGGCGTTGGAGCCGGAGTTGCTGAACAAGATGGAGAATCCAAACGGTGCCCAATAAGAATTTGTTTTATGAAGTAGTAATTTTATCAGTATAAAAAGGAGGAGTGTATGGCGCAGGTAAAAAATGGGGATACGGTAAAAGTTCATTACACCGGCACCCTTGATGATGGTACAATGTTCGACTCATCGGCAGAGCGC
>CAIQSY010000268.1 GCA_903874585.1 uncultured Chlorobiaceae bacterium
CAGCCTTGCCACTGAAATTGCCGAATACCTTGTCCGCAAGCAGATTCCCTTCCGCGATGCGCACCGCATAACCGGCAAAATTGTAACATGGAGTATTGCCTCCGATGTCACTCTCCCTAAAATTCCTGTGGAGACCTTTAAGGAGTTCAGCGATGTTATTGATGATGATATTTATGACTGCCTCAAAGCTGACGTCAGTGTGAACTCAAAGAAAACACACGGCAGTTGTTCGTTCGACTCGGTAGCTCATCAAATCGCCGAAGCAAAAAAACAGTTGTAACGATAAAGTTCGAGAGTATCACAACCCCCCGCTTTTGATGGCGGGGTTGTTGAAACGCTACCACACCACCACCTGCTGCGTTTTACTACGCACCTCAACGCCAGGATGAGCCGCCGCAAATCGTTGCAAATCAATACGTTGCGTTCGCGATAAAAACGACCCGGGTACAAGAATACATCGTTTCGGCTTGGCATAGTTAAGCCATGAAGTAATCTGCTGCTGCTGTTTGTCGGCAAAGCGATAGACCCACAGCATGGCAATATCAGCCTGATAAAGCTCACTCTCTTTCAGTTGACTGGTTCCAGAAGCAATGAGCATGGAGTGCTTGCGGCTCCAGAGCTTGATGACTTTTTCTTCGGGTCGTACAATAACCATCGAAGGCAAAACACGCACAGTGTCAGCGTTGAAAATATGGTGGCGTAGTGGCGCTTGAGCAATCAGAGTGTCGGGCGTATAAAACTGCACAACCGCTTGCGGTTTTTCAAACCCATAGGCACTCATTTGCTGCAGAAGACGCTGGTAATCGCGGGAGGATTTCCCCGCATCAATCAGCACAGTTTCGCTGCCGGAAGAGAAAATTGTGGCAAGATTTTTGCCAAGATTCACCGTCACCATAGCGGGTGGCACAGGTGGTGGTTGCAGAAAAAATGAGTACCAAAAGAGCAGATTCACGCCAAGCAGCAGCGTCACAGCAACCCTTCCCCACGCTTTTCGATTGACGAAGATAAGCGTAATACCAAGCATTGTGTAGTAGAGCCACACCTGCACAGCATCGGGCTTGAGCGTGATGGAGGCATACGGTACATGGCTGAACCATAACGCTGATTTGAGTGTCAGCTCCGCAAGAAAAAAGGAGCTTGCGGCAAAAAATGAGGCGGCATAGCTCGACACCAGATTCGCCAGCAACATGGGCACAAGAGCGTACATCAGCAACGTCGAAAAAAGCACGACGGGAATATTGGCAAGAATGCTGATTACCGAAAAGGTACCAAAGTAATAGGCAATCACCGGTGAAACGCCAATAATCGCCGCAAGCGTCATCATCACACTACTCAGCAAAACATCCGCAAAAGCACGCAACAATCCGCCCTCTTTTTTGGAGGGAGAGACAAAAAGAGGATAGACTAAAAAAATTGCCAGCACCGCGCCATTCGTCATCAAAAACCCGGGATTCAAGAGATCGAGCGGATTCAAAAGGAGAATC
This sequence comes from uncultured Chlorobiaceae bacterium, assembly GCA_903874585.1. GTDB lineage: Bacteria > Bacteroidota > Chlorobiia > Chlorobiales > Chlorobiaceae > Chlorobium. Next base: position 1,485 of record CAIQSY010000268.1, read on the forward strand.
AAAATATCAGCAAGTGCAAGCGAATTAACAGGATAGGTTTTTCTCCCAAGCGTTTCCCCACCAATCAGCACCAGCGCCATAAAGGCGGCACGCTGCACTGATGCTGAGTTGCCGGTGACGGAACAGTAAACAAGCAGGATAAAGACAAAAAGCGCAAATGAAAGCCAGCGCCCGACTCTGGTCATTTTCAGCCGCTGGAGTAAAATCTGAACGACCAGCGCAAGCAACCCAACGTTCATCCCCGACACCGCAAGAATATGGGCAGTACCCGTCATTTTAAACGCCTCAAACACCTCCTCCGACATGGTCTCCCGCTCACCGGTCAACACGCCGGAGGAGAGTTTGCGCTCCTCTCCAGCAGGTATCAGTTGATCGAGGCTTTTCATGATATAATCGTACGTTGGCTGCACCACGAAACGCTCAAATACATTGAGCTGCGACTGCCCATCTGCCTGCACCTGCCACGGACCTGAGCAATAAAGCTGCACCGAAAGCTGTTTCATACGCCCAGCTTTTCGCGGGTCAAATTCGCCACGATTTGCCGATTCAGGCAAAAGGTCGAGCTTCCCCTTCACCCGCACCATATCGCCATCGTGAAGAGGAATGCCTGATTGCCCAAGATTGCGCATCGCAACTTTTGCGCGATCATGCAGCTTCACCGTATGCCCATTATCGAACACCTCCTCAACCTCCATAATCCAGCCAGCATTAGATGGATAGAAATTGGGACGCCCATCAATACTGCCATAGATGATGACGTTTTTACTGCAAAATCGCAACAATCCGTCACGCGGCGCATAATCCTGCCGATAAGCGCTGAACGCGGCAAAACAAAAG
>CAIQSY010000269.1 GCA_903874585.1 uncultured Chlorobiaceae bacterium
AAAGTAGCCAGCCTCATCATCGAAAGCGCCCTGAAGCGCCGAGAATCGCGAGGACTGCACTACACCACCGACTACCCGCAAAAAGACGACAAGCATTTTCTGGTAGATACAATTCTGCGATCGTTCTGACATCTTTGTCAGGATGAGCAGGATTCATCCGAACGGAAGGGATGGGCAGGATTTTTGTGTTACGACGGTGGTTGAGGCTCTCGAAGCCACTATTCGCAGAATTTTTTTTGCATAGTGGCAACAAAAAAGCCATTGCACATCACCAATTCTCACCCAACCGCATCCGGAGCACAAAATTTACTCTTATCTTTTACGAGAAGTTGATGTCACAAAACTCAACCAGGTCTGGTCGACTGACATCACGTATCCTGAATAATTCATGATCCCCGACGATGCGCTGGTTTTGCAGCAAAAAAAGAAAACATAATGATCACAAAAAGCCATGAATAGCACTATTGCATTTGATATTTATGGAACCCTTATCAACACTCATGGATTGACCGACATACTACGGCAACATGTTGGCAATCAGGCGACTCTCTTTTCGCAGCTCTGGCGGCAAAAACAGCTTGAATACTCATTTCGCCGCGGGCTGATGCAGCAATATCGTGACTTTGCCGTATGCACAGCTCAGGCGCTTGACTATGCCTCCCGTTCGTTCGGAATCTCTCTTGCAGAGCATGACGCCGACAAACTCTTGAATGCCTATCGGGCGCTGCCAATATTTGACGATGTGATTGATGGAGTGAACAACGCAAAAAATGCAGGATTTCTGCTCTATGCTTTTTCTAACGGAAAAGCCAGCGATATTGCAGCATTACTCGATCATGCAGGTATCAGCAATCTCTTTCTTGATATCATCAGTGTTGATGAGATACAGTCATTCAAGCCCGACCCTGCGGTGTACCACCATTTTCTCGCAAGATCATCTTCAGAGGCACAACACACCTGGCTGGTATCAGCCAATCCATTTGACGTCATTGGTGCGAGTTCAATCGGGATGAAATCCATCTGGCTTCAGCGCTCTCCAGACCTTCTCATGGACACTTGGGAAATTGAACCAACCATCACCATTCACCGCCTCACCGACCTTGCAGCAGCCATAACGGCATCAACAACTTTCTAACACACCATGAAAACCATCACACCAATCTGCGTTACCGGAGCATCAGGATTCATTGCTGCCCATATCGTCCGTGAATTATTGGGACGAGGATACCGCGTCAGAGGCACGGTGCGCAAAAGCGCGGAGCACTACCCTTTTCTCACCAACCTGCCGAGCGCAAAAGAGCGACTTGAACTTGTAAAGGCAGATTTGCTGACTGCTGGAGCGTACGATCGGGCTGTCGAGGGATGCGACTATGTGATGCACACCGCAAGCCCTTACAAAATCAACGTAAAAAATCCACTGGTTGACCTTGTCGATCCGGCGCTGCTTGGCACCAAAAATATCCTGAAAAGCTGTGTTCAAGCTGGTTGCGTCAAGCGTGTGATTTTTACGTCATCAATTGCCGCCATTACTGATGAGCCGGAAAGCCACACAGTGTTTACCGAAAAGGAGTGGAACATAACCTCCTCACTTGAACGGCAGCCCTATCAATACTCCAAAACGCTTGCTGAACGAAAAGCGTGGGATTTCATCATGCAGAAACATCCCGCGTTTGACTTGGTAAGCATCAATCCGGTGATGGTGATTGGTCCATCGCTCAGCCGCTCGCTCAACACCACCAATGCAATGATTCGCGATATTATGAGTGGCGTCTATCCGGGCATTATGGATTTAAACTGGGGATTTGTTGATGTGCGAGACGTTGCAAAAGCCCACATACTGGCAATGGAGAACGATGCCGCAAGCGGGCGCTACCTCTGCTCGGCAGAGACCATGCACATGCGGGATATTGTGGCATTGCTTAAATCGTCAGGCTTCAGCAAATATGCACTCCCCAAGCTTGATCTCTCAAGCAAAGCAGGCTCACTGCTGATGAAGGTGCTCTCGTTCACCCAACCACGCGATACCGGCATGTACATCCGCCTGAACGTCGGACGAACCATGCGCCTCGACAACTCGAAAATCAAGCGAGAACTTGGCATGAGCTTTATGCCGGTGAAAGAGAGCTTGCTTGAAACGGTAAAGGATATGGAGCGATGGGGACATCTCGTTCCGAAGTCTTGAATTCCCGTGATGGAGTTATGCTTTTCGGTAATCACAATCGCCTCGTCTGCCCCATCACCGTAGAGACAACGCATGCGTTATCTCTACACATTTTCACGATCACAACTCTTCAGCCCTGAAAGGGCGACAATCCGTCAGCATAGGGTGAAGCCCTATGCTGGATTATCACGAATGGGAAATGACGAATAGCCTCTGCCATTCGCAACCACCCCGTCAGGCTTCGCCTGCCACCCCTCCAGAGGAGGGGAATTTGGAATGTGCAAAGATTACAAACTCTCACCCTTGATAAGGGGAGAGTACTCCGAAAGGGGGAAGGGGGTAATGACGATGAAAATCTGGTTTTGTTGTAACTATTGCCGGCACCTCTTTGCTAACGGATTGCAGCATTGCGGCGCTTTTTCATGGTGTAACCAAACCAGTGCAAATTGTGCCACAATGCGCGAAACACTGCTGCTGATTTTTTCAACGCATCGGGAAATTGGGTAAGGTAGAACAGCGCGGCAGCAAGCTCGAGCATCAGCCGAAGCGGCATGAGCCATAATAGCGATGCTATGCTCCGATTTTTCAGCAACATCGTGATGTTATTGCGATGGTTGTAATAGACTTTATCGACTGAACCAACCGCGAGCGATGCTCCGCCTTCGTGCAGTACAATTGACGATGGAACTGAACAGACTCGATAACCAGCCAGCTTCATGCGCCATGAGAGATCAATCTCTTCCATCTGCATGAAAAAATCCTCATCAAACCCGCCAAGCTGTTCAACAACCGAACGCTTTGCAAACATGGCAACACCGGATGCCCAGAAAATATCTTGGGGGTTATCGTACTGCCCGCGGTCGGTTTCGCACGCTGAAAAGGTGCGCCCCAAACAGCGCGGATAACCAAGAGAGTTAATCATCCCGCCAGCCGCACCAGCATAATCAAACACCTTTTTTCCGCGACGGTAATGCTGTAATGAGAGAATTTTCGGTTGAAGGGCGCCAATGCGCTCATCGGCACGCGCAGCATGGACAAGCTCATCAAGCCACAAGGGATCATGCTCCGTATCATCATTCAAAAAAACAACATAATCCGCCGTAGAGTGTTTCAACCCTTCGTTGCAGCCGCCAGCATAACCGTGGTTTTCCGACAGGCGAAGCAGACGCGCGTTCTTGTAGCATTTAACGAGAAAAACGAGACCCGCCTCCGTTCCACCATTATCCACCACAAGAATGCCCATTGCGGAATAACGGGTTTTGGCGAGCGAATCGAGACAGCGCTCAAGCATATCCCGCCGTTTGAAATGGGGAATGATAATATCAACCGAAGGCATCGAGTCCATTGTGGAGCTACTGCAATGTGCGCCAGAACTCGCCAGCAAGGCGAGCGCACACTTCAGGAGTCGAAGCAGTGGCAATGTGCTGCAAGAGCGCTGTACCAACAACTGCACCATCCGCCAAAGCCCACATTGACTCAACGCGCGATTTATCTTTAATGCCAAACCCCACAACAAATTTTTTGCGGGTATGCTGACGCACGCGATGGAGATACTCCTCAACCACATCCTCTGATGACGCCTCGGAGAGCTTGGCAGTTCCAGTGGTACCGTTGACGGCAAGGCAGTAGGAAAAATCGGTTGAGAGCGAGTCAATCAGCTCAATGCGCTCAGGCGGCGTAACCGGCGAGATGAGAAAAACCACCGTCAACCCGCATTCTTTGGCTTTCTGGAGAAAATCTGCCGACTCTTCCGGCGGAAAATCAGGAATCAGCAACCCATCCACGCCCGCCTCAACAGCATCGCGCAAAAACGCATCAACGCCATAGGCGATAACCGGATTGCAATAGCCCATCAGCAAAATGGGAACGTTGATACGCTTGCACCCCTCACCTTGGCGAGCACGCCGTACCAGCTCAAGCAGAGATTTAATGGTCACACCGTTGCGAATGGCGGTATGTGCCGCATCCTGAATCACCGGTCCATCGCCGATCGG
>CAIQSY010000270.1 GCA_903874585.1 uncultured Chlorobiaceae bacterium
GTATTGCGTACTGATGAGAGCTTATCGTCTCCATATATTGATGCCCATCGCTGAAAACCCTGACCGTTAAAGTATGAACGGAGCATTTTTTTATGTTCTTCAGCATTGAATGAGGAGCTGCCCATGATAAATGTTTTGGCTTTTGTGATAATAAGTTTTTGTAATCGAAAAATATCCAAACAAGCATTACACTTCAATTCCCTCAAGGCGGTCTTCGAGGTCGGAATATATCTCCTGTAGTTTTTCAATCATGTCAGGGTCAGCGGTCCACATGCCGCGTCCACTTGCTTCGAGCATACGACCTACGATGTTTTTGAAAGCTTTCGGATTGACTTTCATAAGTCGCTCGCGCATGTTTGGATCCATGGCATAAGTTTCAGCCGCCTCTTTGTACACCCAGTCATCAACGCCTTTGGTAACCGCGTCCCATCCCAGCATATAGGTAAAGCGGTTACTGATTTCGGCTGCGCCACTGTGCCCCTGGTCGAGCATGGTCTCGAACCATTTCGGGTTAAGGAGTTTGCTGCGGAACTCCACCTTCAATGCCTTGTCGGCATCATCAATCTTTACATCCGCAGTAAAGGTCTCGACGTAGTTCAGTTTGACGTTGTCACCTTTCGGGTTGCGGCGGCGAGCGGAAAGCTGGAGCGCTCCCGATGAAGAGAAATAGCGATCAATGTCGGTAATGCCGAACTCAGCCGAGTCAACCTGCTGCACAACGCGATCGACGGTGCTGAGCAGCCCTTTCAGAATATCTGTCTGCTGGTCGCCGTAGCGGTTGCCGCCATAAGCGAAACCGGTTCGTTTGATAAACATATTGTCGAGATCCTCTTCTGACTCCCATGCTGAATCTTCGACCAGCTCTTCGACCTGTGAGCCATAAGCACCGGGTGCCTGCGTGAAGAGGCGCGATGTGGCGCTCTCAAAATCCTTGCCCTCTTTCAGGGCGGCATCGACATGTTTTTTGATATGGTTCATCTCATGCGGTTCAATGGCTTTCGCAGCATCCTTGACCAGTTTGTCGAGATGGTCGACAAGGACGCCAAAGGTGTCGCGGAAAATCGAGCTGATCTGGATCAGCACATCAATTCTTGGACGGCCAAGCTTTTCCAGTGGCACCAGGCGGTAGTGGCTGATTTTGCCCTGCCCGTCATAGGCAGGTTCAGCGCCCATGAGGTGAATGATGACGGCAACGGCTTCACCCTTGCTCTTGATGGTGTCAAGTCCCCAGAGCACCTGGGCAATGGTTTCAGGATACTCGCCGTTATTCTCCTCAACGTGGCGGTTGAGGATTGTTTCAGCAATCTGCTTACCGCGTTTGAAGGCAAGCTCTGAAGGAATGCGCCATGGATCAATGGCGTGAATGTTGCGTCCTGTTGGCAGAATACCAGCGCCGTCACGCACCAGATCGCCGCCTGGACCTGACGGGATATATTCACCACACAGGGCTCTCAGGAATCCTTTCATCTCATTGTGGTTGTCCTCAAGGGCCAGCTTCAGAGCAAGGCCATCCTGCAGTGCGCCGTTGATCGCCTCAACCATATCCTGAGATACTTTGGCGCCATTGGTCAGCTTGTTGAAGAGGTTTGTCGGGTTGCTTTTGCCGAAAATGGTCTGCTCAATAAACTCTTTGGTGTGTCCATCTACCGTTTCGCGCGCGCTCATCGCCTGCTGTTCACCTTTGCGGGCTCGGGTAGCCAGCGATGCGTAGTCGCCATAGGTTCTGTCTTCACCGATGGCCTGCATGATCACTGATGGCAGGGATTTTTCATTGCCGCGTACCTTCAGGTATTCGGTAATGGTGGTTACCTGGGTCTCAAGCTTTGGTGTTTCGCCAAAAACGTGCAGCGAGTTCGAGATCAAGCGGCCCTCAAGCTCCATCATGTAGGTATAAAGACGGCTGATATAGTCCTGGAAGTCCTCTCCTTCAACGCGAGGACAATCATCCGTCAGATTGAGCTGCTGTGCTTTGGTGAGGATGACCTCTTCTGTCTCGGCATCCGCAGTACTTTGCAGTCCTCGTTCGCGGTAATCGTTCAGCATCTCCTTGAAGGCTGGCAGCTCCTTGTAGAGACCAGCGCGTGCCAGCGGGGGGATGTTGTGTGAAATCATGGTGGCATAACCACGACGCTTGGCAATGTTGGCCTCACTCGGGTTATTGATCGGATAGATATAGAAGTGCGGCACTTCACCAAGCAGGATGTCTGACCAGCAGTCGCCGGTAACGCCAAGCTGCAGGCCGGGCATCCACTCTACGGTGCCGTGCATACCGACGTGTACCAAGGCGTTAGCCCCGAAAACACGGCTGACCCAGCGGTAGAAGGCGATATACTGATGGTGTGGTGTATTCTCTTTATCGAAGAGCAGGCGCATCGGGTCGCCCTGAATACCAAGGCGAGGCTGAACGCCGATAAAGATATTGCCGAGGGTGATACCACCGATAAAGAGCTTATCTGGCTTAATTGGTGCAACTTCACCCGGGAAGCCACCCCAACGTCCTTCAATGCGCTCGCGTTCTCTGCTGCTTGTGATACTGTTGAACTGTTCACGGTCGAGAGCAAAGCAATTTTGCTCGTGTGCCTGAATTTCGTAATCGGTTGCCTTGTCGAGCATTGCAAGCAGAGCTTCCGATGATTCGGGCAGCTCACCGATATCATACCCTTCAGCACGCAACGAAAGCAGAATGTTATAAATACTTTTTGGTACATCAAGAAGGGCGGCACTGGCTTTTTTTCCCATACCAGGTGGATAGTCATAAACCACCAGAGCAACTTTTTTATCTCTGTTGGCAATTTGGCGCAACTCTGAAAA
>CAIQSY010000271.1 GCA_903874585.1 uncultured Chlorobiaceae bacterium
GCTTGAGAGCTGGAAAACAAAGCTGAAAGATTGTTATGCCGGCAAAGTTGCCAATGATCCCATTATGATGGCGTGGCACGATACGCTGAAAACCTACACCATTCCCATTGAGCTGCCGCTTGATTTGATGGATGGCGTTGCCATGGATATTGAGTTCAAGCCATTTGACACCTTTGATGAACTCTACGTCTATTGCTATAAAGTTGCCTCCGTCGTTGGATTAATGACCATTGAGATTTTTGGTTACAGCAACAAAGAGGCTCTGCCGCACGCCATCGAACTTGGCATAGCCATGCAGCTTACCAACATTTTGCGCGATGTTGGCGAAGATGTCAATCGAGGCAGAATTTATCTTCCGCTGGAAGATTTGCGCCGCTTCAACTACTCGAGCGAAGAGCTGATGCAGAAGCAGATGAACAGCAACTTTATTGCGCTGATGAAGTTTCAGATTGAGCGAGCGAGAAACTACTATCAGCGTTCTGATAAAGGAATTCCTATGCTCTCCTCAAAAAGCCGGTTTGGCGTTGCTATCAGCAGCATTAATTACGGGAACATCCTCAGTGCTATTGAAAAAAATAATTACGATGTTTTTTCAACACGAGCATATCGTTCGTTCTGGCAGAAAATCAGCACCATTCCTTATGTCTGGTACAAAACCCGCTGAACATTTGCGCAATCGCAGCATTTCCCCATCGTTATTTTACACACCGAACATTCAGAAAGAGAATCACCATGCAAAAAGAGAATCAACCGAATAATACATCAGCCGAACACTCTGGGCAACCATCGCAACCATCATTGAACGACCAGATGTTGCGGCGTCTTGAAGAGCGTCAGCATTTAATGGACGCCGCCGTCAATCCTTATCCATGCTCTTTCGATGTGACGCACTTGTCCACCGCAATTATCGAGAATTTTGAGGATGAGGCTAAAACACCTGTCGCTGTTGCAGGTCGTATTATGACTATCCGGAAAATGGGCAAAGCTTCATTTTTCCATATTCAAGATTCAGCGGGCAAAATTCAGGTTTACATGAAAAAGGATGATGTGGGCGAAGCTGCTTACAACACCTTCAAGCTGCTTGATATTGGTGATATTGTTGGCGTGAACGGCTACGCCTTCCGTACAAAAACCGGTGAAATATCGATTCATGCTGAAGCGCTGACGTTGCTCACCAAATCGCTGCGCCCGATTCCCATTGCTAAGGAGAAGGAGGTTGATGGTGAAAAAGTAATTTTTGATGCCTTCAGCGATAAAGAGCTTCGCTACCGCCAGCGCTATGTTGACTTGATTGTCAATCCGGAGGTAAAGCAGACGTTTATCAAGCGCACTGCTATTGTCGCTTCCATGCGCAACTATTTTGCACAGCAAGGCTGGCTTGAGGTAGAAACGCCAATTCTCCAACCCATTTACGGTGGCGCTGCTGCCCGTCCATTCACCACTCACCACAATGCGCTCGATATGCAGCTCTATTTGCGCATTGCCAATGAACTCTATCTCAAAAGACTGATTGTTGGTGGTTTTGATGGTGTTTTTGAGTTTGGAAAAGATTTCCGAAACGAAGGTATCGACCGTTTTCACAATCCGGAGTTCACACAAGTTGAGTTGTACGTTGCTTACAAAGATTACAACTGGATGATGCGGATGGTCGAGGCTCTTATTCACCAGACGGTGCTTCAGGTGAATAAGAGCGATACAACCAGCTTTCTTGGCAACGAAATCAGCCTGAAACCACCATTCCGCCGCTTGAGCATTATTGATGCGATTGCTGAATACACAGGCAAAGATATTCGTGGTAAATCGGAAGCCGAACTTCGCGCTCTTGCCAAAGAGCTTGGATTGGCACTCGATCCAAAAATCAGCAGCGGTAAAATTATTGATGAGATTTTTGGAGAATTTGTTGAACCAAAGCTCATTCAGCCAACCTTTATTACCGACTACCCGACTGAAATGTCGCCACTTGCGAAAGAGCACGCATCACAACCGGGCATTGTTGAACGCTTTGAGCTGATTGTTGGCGGCAAAGAGGTTTGCAACTCATTCTCCGAGCTGAACGACCCTGTTATTCAGCGTGAACGGCTTGAATCGCAGGCGAAGCTGAGGCAGCGTGGTGACGAAGAGGCAATGGTTGTGGATGAAGATTTTCTTCGTGCTATAGAGTACGGTATGCCGCCATGTGCAGGTCTTGGCATCGGCATTGACCGACTCGTTATGATTATCACTGGTCAGGATTCCATTCGCGACGTGATTTTCTTTCCGCATCTGAAGCCAGAGTAAATGGACTGGCGTGTACACGCATTAAACTCCTACCAAAAGACCGGTGGCTGAGGCTCTCGAAGCCACCGATCCTAGTTTAAGACGATTCTACGCATAAACTTTTTTGTAGTTGTCGATGGCATGAATAATGCTCTCACGCGCAACGTCTGCAGCTTCAAACTCTTCGACAAGAACTGTTTTTTGCTCAAGATGCTTGTACTCTTCGAAGAAGTGTTTCAGCTCTGAAACAAAGTATGGCGGCAATTGATCAATATTGTGAATATTGCTCATACTGATGTCATCTTCGGCGACAGCAATAACTTTATCATCACCTTCACCGTGGTCAATCATGCGCATAACACCAATCACGCGCGCTCTCACCATACATAACGGCACAATTTCAACCTGCGAGATAACAAGAATGTCGAGCGGATCGTGGTCATCACCAAGTGTTTTTGGAATAAAACCGTAATTGGCAGGATAAAAAACAGCAGAAAAAAGCACTCGGTCGAGTTTCAACATTCCGGTTTTCTTGTCAAGCTCATACTTGCTGCGACTGCCTTTTGAAATCTCGATAATTGCGTTGACGATATGTGGTGAATTTTCACCAATCTCAACGTCGTGCCAAGGATTAAAATTCATAATATTTAAAGCTTTTGTCAGGTTAAAAAAAGCCGTGAAAGCCGTGGCATTATAGCGATTTTTTTAAAATCCGACAATGGAATAAAGCCCATCTTTGCCGTTATTGTGGGCGAGAAAAATACTCTTTAGTTTCTGCGGCAATAACCGGACTCAGCACAAGAAGCGACACAAGATTAGGCAACGCCATCAAGCCGTTAGCAATATCAGCAAAGCTCCATACCGCTTGCAGCGAAGATACTGAACCAACCATAACAGCAGCAACCCATGCCCATCGATAGGGTTTGACGAGCTTGTTCCCAAAAAGATATTCGATCGCTTTTTCGCCATAATATGACCAACCCAAAATTGTTGAAAAAACGAAGGTTAACAAGCCAACGGTTAACACAATATTACCAATGTAGGGTACCGCATCAAAAGCAGCGCTGGTCAGCTCAGCGCCTTTCAGTCCACTCTGCCACATTCCGGAGTTGACCACAACAATTCCTGTTGCAAGACACACAACAACGGTATCCCAAAATGTGCCAGTTGAGGAGATGAGCGCCTGTTTCACCGGATGTTTGGTTTGAGCAGCAGCAGCGACAATTGGTGCACTGCCAAGTCCGGATTCATTGGAAAAAAGGCCACGGGCAATTCCGAAACGCATCGCTTCTTTAACGCCAGCTCCAGCAAATCCGCCAAGAGCTGCCTGACCGTTAAATGCTGACGAAAGAATCAATTGAACGGTATCAAGCAACGTCTCATGCTTTAAAAAAAGCAGTACCAGACAGCCGGCCACATAAAAGATTGCCATAAATGGAACAAGATATTCACACACCTTTGCAATTGAGGAGATGCCGCCGATAATTACAATTGCAGTTACCACCGTGAGTACGCTGCCGGTAATCCACGGCGAAATGTTAAAGTTGTGTTCCACCATGGCAGCAATTGAGTTCGCCTGAACCATATTGCCAATACCAAATGCAGCAATCGAGGTGAACAGCGCAAAAAGTACCGCAAGCCATTTCATCTTCATCGCTTTTTCCAGAACATACATCGGTCCACCAGAAACCGTGCCGTCGGCGTTCACCGTGCGATATTTCACCGAAAGCAGCGCTTCGCCATATTTTGTAGCAATACCAAAAACGCCCGTCAACCACATCCACAGTACAGCGCCCGGACCGCCAGCCGCAATAGCTGTGGAGACACCGACAATATTACCGGTACCTATTGTTGCAGCAAGCGCCGTTACAAGCGCACCAAAATGGCTGATCTCTCCCTCCCCCTCTTTGGTTCTGGTGAAGGACATCTTTATTGCCCGAAAGGTATATTTCTGAATAAAACCAAGGCGGAAAGTGAGAAAAAGGTGAGTCCCAAAAAGCAGCACGAGCAAGGGAACTCCCCATACATAGCCACTGATTTGATCGAGTATTTTTTCAAGAGTAGCCATAAGTCTCTCCAAGATTTACAATAGATAATGCTGTAAATAATTTTAGGGAAAATAGGCTAAACGAACGATAAACCCGAACAGGAAAAACACCGATGAGAGAGATTCTGTTTATTCGCATGGTTCTTTGTATCTTTTCCCGCAAAACGAATGGGATGCAGCTCAATATGGCTCATAAAACACAACATCATCCACCCCTTATACACCGTTTACGGTATTTTTTCAACAGCACGCAACAGTAATACACTGAAAGCAGCGACTCGATATAAAAAATGGATTTAATAAAAGAGACCGCAAGACGAAAGACCTTTGCCATCATCAGCCACCCCGATGCCGGCAAAACCACGTTGACTGAAAAATTTCTGCTCTTTGGTGGTGCTATTCAAACGGCTGGCGCCGTAAAAAGTAACAAGATCCGTAAGACGGCGACAAGCGACTTTATGGAGATAGAAAAGCAGCGTGGTATTTCGGTTGCCACTTCGGTGATGGGATTTGAATATGCCGGAAAACGGGTCAATATTCTCGATACGCCTGGTCACAAGGATTTCGCCGAGGACACTTATCGGACGTTGACAGCCGTTGACAGCGTTATTCTTGTGGTCGATTGCGTCAAGGGAGTTGAGGAACAGACGGAGAAGCTGATGGAGGTGTGCCGGATGCGCAATACGCCGGTCATCATCTTTATCAACAAGATGGATCGTGAAGGCAGAAATCCATTTGAACTGCTCGATGAACTTGAGCACAAGTTGCAGATCAGTGTTCGCCCGCTCACCTGGCCTATCAGCCAGGGGCAGACTTTTAAAGGGGTATATAATCTTTATAAAAAAGAGCTTAACCTTTTTGAGGCAAATACTACCCGCATCAGCGAAAGCCTGATCAAGGTGAGCGATCCCAACGATCCAGAGCTTGAAAAATGGATTCCCGAAAGTTTTTGCGAAAAGCTCCGTGAAGCGGTTTCGCTGATCGAGGGCGTGTATGAGCCATTCCACGAAGAGACCTATCGGGCTGGACTGCTTGCTCCGGTGTTTTTCGGGAGCGCCATCAACAATTTTGGCATCAGGGAGCTGCTTGAAACATTCCTTGCTGTTGCACCGAGCCCAGATGAACGTGAAGCTGTTGAGCGCACCGTCAAAGCCTCTGAAGAGACGTTGAGCGGGTTTGTCTTTAAAATCCATGCTAATCTTGACCCGAACCATCGCGATAGAACCGCTTTTTTCCGGATATGTTCTGGAAAATTCGAGCGTAATAAATTCTATTATCACACTCGTTTGCAGAAAAAAATCCGCTTCTCAAGCCCGACGCACTTCATGGCTAATGAAAAAAGCGTGATTGACGAGGCATGGCCGGGTGATGTTATCGGTCTTTATGACAACGGCTCGCTGAAAATTGGTGACTCGTTGACGGAGGGCGAAGAGCTGCATTTCCGTGGCATACCAAGTTTTTCGCCCGAAATCTTCAAGGCGCTCGAAAACCGCGATCCGCTTAAAGCCAAGCAGCTCGACAAGGGTGTGCGTCAGCTCACGGAAGAGGGCGTTGCCCAGCTTTTTATCCAGCACGGTACGCGCAAAATCATCGGTACCGTTGGCGAGTTGCAATTTGATGTTATCAAATTCCGTCTTGAGCATGAATATGGCGCACAGTGTGACTTCACTCCCCTGCGCTTCCACAAAGCATTCTGGATTACCGGAACCAACAAAGAGATGCTTGAAGAGTTTCTGCGCCGTAAATGGAATGCGGTTGCCCTCGACAAAGAAGATCGCCCTGTTTTTTTAGCTGAAAGCGAATGGATGTTGAAAATTGCAAGGGATGACTACCCTGAGCTTGAGTTTCATACCACATCGGAGTTCAAAACTGAAGGATAAGATTCTTTCCGATATTCGATAAAAAGGTTTCAATGAGTACAGAGACTTACTGCGTTAAAGGGATGCACTGCGCAAGTTGTGCGGCCATCATCCAGAAAAAGCTTTCGAAAGTTGAGGGCATCAAAGAGGTGAATGTCAATCTCGCGACTGAGACTGCGCAGCTTGAGTTCGACAACAGCAGCCTGACGCCCGAAGAGCTCAATGAGATTGTCAACAAATATGGCTACTCGCTGGAGCTTGAAGAGCCTCCGGCGGCGGCAGCACCCTCAGTTGCCGATTCTGCGGCAAAGCGTGCGGAAAAAGAGCAAGAGCTGCGTACTCAGCTCAGAAAGGTACAGTTCGCCTTACCCGTGGCTCTGATGGTCTTTTTCCTGATGATGTGGGATATCGGTTCGATGTTCTCCAGTGTGATTCCGCATCTGCCTATCTCCATGGAGCTTCTGAACATAGTCTTCATGCTCCTCTCCACTTGGATGGTGTTCCGCACCGGAGCGCCATTTCTCCACGGCATTGTCATGTTTATCAGAAACGGAGCCGCAAGCATGGATACGCTCATCGGTATCGGCACCTTGACTGCATATCTTTACAGCGCCGTTATCACGCTGATTCCATCGGTGAAACATTTTCTGCACGCACCCGATTCCACCTACTTTGATGTAACGATTGTGGTGATCGGCTTCGTCCTGCTGGGAAAATATCTCGAAGCGCGATCGAA
>CAIQSY010000272.1 GCA_903874585.1 uncultured Chlorobiaceae bacterium
TAGTCGGCGTGTCCGGGACAGTCGATATGCGCGTAATGGCGGTTCGCTGTTTCGTATTCGACGTGGGCTACTGCGATAGTTACGGTCTTGGTTTCATCACGGACTGTGCCGCCCTTTGCGATATCGGCATAGCTCTTTATTGTTGCCTGGCCTTTTTTAGCTAGTACTGCGAGAATAGAAGCAGTCAAAGTGGTCTTGCCGTGATCGATTTGACCGATCGTACCGATATTAACGTGCGGCTTACTCCTTACAAAATTTTCCTTTGCCATAGATCCTCCTAGTTCTTGCCTATATGCGTTCTAGTACTTTATTATTCTGGAGCTGCAGATCGGAATTGAACCGATGACCTCTTCCTTACCAAGGAAGTGCTCTACCGACTGAGCTACATCAGCCTAACAAATAACCGTGGGTAGGGGAGGATTCGAACCTCCGAAGACAGAGTCGACAGATTTACAGTCTGTTGCGTTTAACCACTTCGCTACCTACCCATGAACAATTGAGAGCTGGTGATGGGACTCGAACCCGCAACCTGCTGATTACAAATCAGCTGCTCTACCAATTGAGCTACACCAGCAATTCATAAACTCAAAAAACACGGACGGTAATATAATGAGCCGCTAAGAAAATTACAAACGAAAAAACATAATTTCCTTAATTCTTCTCTACTGCTGCAAAAAAGCCAGCTAAACGAACAGCCGTTTTTCGAGAAACGAATCGCTGCGAAAAAACTAAGCAGCGATCAAGCAATGTCGGAAAAACTCGTAACTTATTTTTTTGTAATCCTTTCATGGTTGACTTGACGACCACATCCGTCGTTGACAGTGGTAAACGAATCGCGTTTACATTATGACCGGAATTCGCAAAAATAGTTGTTGCAATAAAACCAGGACAGACAACAACAACATCCACCCCTTTACCTTGCAGCTCAACCGCAAGTGCCTCGCTTAATGTTATTAGAAAAGCTTTTGTGGCAGAATAAAGTCCAAGACCGGGAACACCTTGCAGACCACCAAGAGAGGCTATATTCAGCAAGGTGCCTTTTTTTTTGACCACCATATCGGCAACAAAAAGACGGGTAAGCTTAGCGATTGCCACCATATTGACCATCACCAGCTCTTCGATTTTCTCTAAATCAATATGAACGAAAGAACCTGCGCACGATACGCCTGCACAATTAACCAGTACATCAACATGGATATTCCGCTTGCAACAAAACGCATATACCGATTCTGCAGCACCATTTTCACTCAAATCCATAACACATACTTCAACCTGAATCCCCCTCTTGCGACGCAGCTCCTCGGCAAGCAACTGTAATTTATCAACTGAACGAGCAACAAGGACAAGATTATGACCTTGCACAGCAAATTCACGAACAAAGGCTTCACCAATGCCCATTGATGCACCAGTAATCAAGGTAAATGAGGACATCAGCTCAGAGAATCGTAGGTGGCTCTACCCATTTACCATGTTCTTGAACCAGCGCAATCAACCGATCAACAGCTTCATCTTCAGCAATGTTTTCAGCAACACATTCACGACCAACATAGAGACTGATACAATTCTTCCCTGCCCCGACATAACCAAAATCCGCATCGGCCATCTCGCCCGGACCATTAACAATACATCCCATAATGCCGATTTTCAGCCCTTTAAGATGTGACATCCGCTGCTTAATAGTTGCAGCAGCCTTTTCAAGCTCAAAGTATGTTCTGCCACATCCGGGACAAGAGATAAATTCGGTTTTTGACATTCTGATTCGAGCACCCTGCAAAATATTAAAGGCTTGATTAATCTCATCTTCAGCAGAGAGTGCTGTAGCAAGAGCAATCATGTCGCCAATACCATCACAGAAGAGTGTGCCTGCCTGAACTGCACTGTCAATAATGTTTGCAAGTCGCTCATGATTATCGCCTTTGCATCGCACAACAACTGGATAATCAAATGCCCGACGGTTAAACACCTGCACAAGACGACGATAAGTATAAATAACATGATCAGATACGATAGAAAAAAGAAGGCGTTGTGTCCCTTGCTTCCGCAATTTTTCTGCGAGATGTGCAAGCACCTCTGCTGGTACAGAGTCACCGGCCCCTTTATGGATAAAACAGAGTTCTACCGCTGCCAGCCGCTCATTGCACAAAACCTGTAAAAGATCGTTTTCAAAACGCTCACCCTCAAGAATATCACATCGTACTTTTGTAACTTTATTAAGTAATTGTGTAAACAATAATACATCGTTCGTTGAAGCAACAACAAAGCGAGCAGCATCACCCAACCTGCCCAGCAACTCATCGAGCGCCTCTAAATCTGCATCACTCTCAACACGTACAGATACAAATTCAGAACGAAGAGCATCAACCGGCTTTTGTGGAGCCAGTCGCTGCACCAGTTCATGATATGCAGCATCACTATCCGAAAGAGAAGCATGCAATTCTGTTTCAACTTTCGGCACACTATCGCCACCAATCATCACACCTGCAAGCGACATCTGATGAGAAACACGACGCTGATATTGGAATGGATTAAATGCTGGCTCTTCATCAGTTGTCGGAATAAATTTAATTCGGTGATTACGACTATCGACAACATGCTTGAGAGGAATATGTCCTCGGTCACCATTAATGAGATGAAAATCGTTATACTTTTTCACAAGAGCAAAACCAACCGGCACCTCATGTACAGGATCTTCAGTCAGAGAAATGCGAATGGTATCACCAAGACCGTCTTCAAGTAACGATCCTGTACCCATTGCCGATTTCACACGGCCCTCATCGCCATCTCCAGCTTCGGTAACACCAAGATGCAAGGGATAAGCGTAACGCAGTTCAGCATCCGCTTGCTTTACAAGCAGACGATAAGCCTGAATCATCACCTTGACATTCGAGGATTTCATGGAAAAGAGCAACTCGTAATACCCCATTTCTTCACAAATCCGTGCAAACTCAATAGCCGCTTCAACCATTCCTTCTGGAGAATTACCATAACGGCTTACAATTCTATCAGATAATGATCCATGATTTGTACCGATACGCATCGACACGCCATACTCACGCGCTTTCTCTACAAGAGGAGCAAATTCAAGTCGAACACGATCAATCTCTTCCTGATATTCCGCATCGGTATAATCGTTATGTGAAAACTTCTTTTTATTGGCATAATTACCCGGATTGATACGGATATTTTCAACAAACTCAACCGCTTTTAAGGCAGCGCGTGCTGAAAAGTGGATATCGGCAACCAACGGCGTCATAATTTTATCGCGACGAAGTTGTTCCCGAATATTTTTAAGATTTTCCGCATCCTTTTCAGTAGGCACTGTCAAGCGGATAATTTCACAACCAGCTTCATACAACCGTCGGCATTGCTCAACAGTCGCGTCGGTATCCGAGGTATGCGTATTCGTCATGGACTCAACCCGTATTGGTTGATATCCACCTAAAAACAAGTTTCCAAAAACAACTTCACGAGTTAAACGGCGACGGTAGTGATACATGGAATTAAACGAACAGTTAAATAAAAAAAATTACTCACCTCTGATAATAAAGAGCGTCTCACCTGACTTGCGGAAATTATACCTCTCTCGGGCAGCCTTTTCAATACTGTCAGGCTCTCGGGCATGCTGAATCCTCTGCTCATTATCCAGCATCTTTTGTTGTACAATGTTGTAACGCTCAAGCAATGAACGATACTCCATCTCCATACGCACCCGTTTCAGAATGCCATAATCATCAAAAAGAAACCAAAAAAGCAAAAGCAAAGCGACAACCCTGAAAAGAATTTTTTTCGGGTTTGACTGGAAATACTCAACAACGGTATTGAACTTGATACGTTTGATAATCTTTTTCACTCCCATACAACCCTATGGTTCAAAGTACTGTAAACAAGCACAATAAAGCATAAAACAACAAAGGAACCCTGTACGAAGAGCTCCTTTGTTATTATTTGTAAATATAACGTTAAACACGAAAAGCTTTTTTGCCAGGATAACGCGCCTGATCGCCAAGTTCCTCTTCAATACGAAGCAGCTCGTTGTACTTTGCCATACGGTCAGAACGTGACATGCTGCCCGTTTTGATCTGACCAGCATTCGTGGCTACAGCAATCTGGGCAATAGTGCTATCCTCAGTTTCACCACTACGATGGCTAATAACTGATGTATAACCATTGGTTTTGGCAAGATCAATAGCCTGAAGTGTTTCAGTAAGCGTGCCAATCTGGTTAACCTTAATCAGAATTGAATTTCCAACGCCATGCTCAATACCTTGAGCAAGCCTCTTGCTGTTGGTCACAAAAAGATCGTCACCAACAAGCTGTACCCTTGAACCGATTTTATCAGTCAAGAGCTTCCAGCCTTCCCAATCATCCTCAGCCATACCATCTTCAATGGAGATAATAGGATAGTTCGTTGCCCATTTTTCCCAATATTCAGCCATTTCAAGCGACGTCAGTTCCTGCTTTGATGACTTCTTGAAGACATACCGTTTTTTTGCAGAATCGTAGAACTCAGAACTTGCCGGATCAAGCGCAATCATAACCTGAGCATCACCAAGTCCACCTTTATCGGTTGGAGAACCTACTTTGTAGCCAGCTTTACCGATGGCTTCAATCACCAATTCAATTGCCTCTTCGTTGGAACGAAGGTTCGGAGCAAAACCACCTTCATCACCCACAGATGTACTCAATCCTCTGCTTTTCAAAAGAGCCTTCAGTGCATGAAAAATTTCAGCGCCACAACGAAGGGCATCGGAATATGAGTCAAAGCCTGCAGGCATGATCATAAATTCCTGAAAATCAACATTATTATCAGCATGTGCGCCACCATTAAGCACATTCATCATCGGCACTGGCAACGTATTCGCCATTGTTCCACCAATGTAGCGATAGAGTGGCAAACCGGTATAATCAGCTCCCGCTTTTGCACAAGCCATAGAGACACCAAGCAAAGCATTGGCACCAAGCTTTGACTTATTTGGTGTTCCATCAAGATCAAGCAGTGCTTGATCAATCTCCTCCTGTTCGGTAACAAGCATGCCGTTCAAAGCATCGTTAATGACGGTATTGACATGCTCAACCGCTTTAAGCACGCCCTTGCCAAGATAGACGGACGCATCACCATCCCTCAGCTCTACTGCTTCGTGAATACCTGTTGAGGCACCACTCGGCACGGCTGCCCGACCAAATGAACTCTCTGTGTACACATCAACTTCGACCGTTGGATTTCCTCGCGAATCAAGGATCTGGCGGGCAAGAATTTTCCTGATAATAGGCATAAGAAAATATATTTATGGTTGTTACGTACTTTTTGTGCGCAAGCAAGCTAATCAGCGACTGCGCGTTAAAGATACTTGAAAATATATCCTTTTTTCAAGACCATTTCATGGTTACGGCTACCGCAAATCGTACTTTTTTTTGTTAATTACTCTTCGGGTTGTTTTGAGTACATACAACAAACAACGCGTTATTTAATATCTGTCACCAAAAAGGAGTTATGCTATGCAAGCCGTACAACCGGATCAACTGCGAAACATTGTCATTACAGGTCATGCCGGAAGCGGCAAAACCATCCTTGCCGAATCACTTGCCCTGACTATGGGTATCATCAACCGACTCGGCAGTATTGAAGAGGGTAATACGCTTTCAGATTATTCTGCCGATGAAATTGAAAGGAAACACAGTCTCAATACAAGCATTATCAATGGATTTTGGAATGACCGTAAAATAAATATCATCGACACTCCGGGTTTAATTGATTTTCATGGAGATGTCAAATCAGCGATGAGAGTTGCTGACACGGTGCTGATTGCCGTTAACGCATCATCTGGTGTTGAGGTTGGCACTGATACTGTCTGGGAGTACACCAAAGAGTACTACAAACCAACCATGTTCGTTTTAACCAAACTTGATGCCGATCGTGCCGATTTTAAAACGACGATACAAGCACTTCAAGATCATTTTGGTCACCTTGTTACCCCAATCCAATTCCCAGTTGATGAAGGAGTTGGTCACCATACAATCATCGATGTTTTGTTGATGAAACAACTGGAGTTCAACCCGGATAAACCAGGAGAAATGGTTGTTGCCGATATTTCTGATCTCTACATTAAACGTGCCGAGGAGCTCCATCAACAACTTGTTGAAGCAGTTGCCGAAACTGATGAAGCGTTGATGAACAAATTTTTTGAGGAGAGCAACTTAGCAGAGGAGGAGCTGCGAACTGGTATAAAATCAGCGTTACTCACCAGAACATTTTTCCCTGTCTTCTGCACGTCTCCACTTCATTTTATTGGAACAGAACGGTTGCTTGATACGGTCGTAAACCTCTGTCCTTCACCAATTGAGCGTGGACCGGAACACGCAATCTCCACCATCAATGACGATGAAAGTCTTCTCCAGCCAAATCCGGAAGGTCCGACTATCGGTTTTATTTTTAAAACGATGTCGGAACCGCGCGTCGGAGAAATTTCATATCTGCGAGTCTATTCTGGCCACATTGAAACAGGGCACGAGTTGATTGATGTACAAACTGGTCAACTTCAAAAACTTGGTCAAGTATATACCATAATCGGGCAAAAAAGAACACCTGCCGAAAAACTTCTTGCGGGCGATATTGGTATGGTCGTCAAACTGAAAGATGCACACACGAACGACACTCTTGCGGATAAAGGAACAAACACCCGCATCAGCCCGATAATTTTTCCAATCCCAGTGCTCGCAACCGCAATTGTGCCGGTAGCACAAGGGGATGAAGAAAAGATTTCTTCGGGTTTGCACCATTTGCATGAAGAGGATCCAAGTTTTACCATTGAGCATGATGTTGAATTCAATCAAACCATTCTGAAAACACAAGGCGAAACCCATCTCGATACCATTATCAATCGTCTGCAAAATAAATTCAACGTCACGGTAGATATTGCGCCCATCAAAATACCTTATCGCGAAACCATAAGAATAGCCTCCTCAGCACAAGGCAAATACAAAAAACAATCAGGAGGAAAAGGTCAATATGGCGATGTATGGGTTAAACTTGAACCATTGACTCGCGATTCCGGATTTGCATTTGCCAGCGAAATAGTTGGTGGGGTAGTACCAACAAGATATTTGCCTGCTGTCGAAAAGGGACTGCACGAAACGATTACTTCAGGTATTCTGGCAGGTTATCCCATTGTTGATGTCAAAGCCATTGCGTATGATGGCTCATACCATCCTGTCGATAGTTCGGAATTTGCCTTTAAAATTGCGGCAAGCATGGCTTTGAAAAGTGCATTTGAAAAGTCAAAACCTTTTCTGCTTGAACCATTTTATACGTTAGAGGTATATGCTCCAGAACAATACACAGGGGAAATTGTTGGTGATATTTCAAGTAAACGCGGTAAAATTCTTGGCATGGATGCTGATGTGAAGATGCAGATTATCCATGCAGAAATACCTCAAGCATCACTCACCACATTCCATCACGCGCTCACCAGACTTACCCAAAGCCGGGCAAGATACTCATATTGTTTCAGCCATTATGAGGAGGCGCCACCAGATATTGCTCAGCAGATTATCGCGCAAAAGTAGGATTTAAAAACTGCATCAGGGTAGCCCGTTTCGAGTTGCCCTGATATGGCAAATATTATAATCGACCGAAAAAAGATTTTATTGCCAGCCACCAAACAATCCAGATAGCTTCTCTCACGTTTTTTTTCGTCATTTTTGATGTACCCACCGATCGATCAACAAAAACAATAGGAATTTCTTGAATCTTAAATCCTTTCTTCCAGACCCGAAAATTCATTTCAATCTGAAATGAGTAGCCCTGAGAATTTATTCGATCCAGATCAAGCGCACGCAAAACATCACAATTGAAGCATTTAAATCCACTGGTAGGATCTTCAATCGGCATACCCGTAACAAACCGAGTATAAATACTTGCCATTTTAGAAAGTATTAATCGACCAAGTGGCCAATTAATGACATTTATCGTATTGTTCATATATCGCGAGCCAATAACCAAGTGCGGCTTAGCATTTTGCATGGTATCGAGAAAACACTGAATCACTGCAGGATCGTGCGAATAATCTGCATCCATTTCAATCACATACTGATAACCATGCTGGAGTGCATAATGAAACCCTGTAATATACGCTGTTCCGAGTCCCATCTTTCGCTCCCTTGTCAACAAAGCAAGCCCACGTATTGAAGAGTGCATTGCTCGCACAATATCAGCAGTTCCATCGGGAGAGTTATCATCAACAACAAGAATATCGATACTTTTGTAATATCGCTCAGTAAGCTCAGTAAGCAGTTTGCCAATATTGGCGGCTTCATTAAAGGTAGGAATAATAACTAAAGCCGGTTTTACCGACTCAAAACTCAAGGATGGTGTGACGATCTGTATCTCCGACATGAAGAGTAAGTGGTTGCTAAAACAGCAAAGCACTGTCTGAAGAAGACAATGCTTTGCTGTAAATCTTGAAATAGCGGCTTACGATTACTGTGATTCCCTATGAAATCTGTGAAGAAATCGGAGATCAAAATCAAGCCTTTCCGGTGGGGTGTACTTAAAGTCAAGAATTTCACCATCTGGCAAGATTTCAACAAGCGCACCACTTGGGCACTCATCAGTGGAGAAACAGGCTGCACAAGAGATACAAGCATCCTGATCTATATAACACCTGAAACCACCCTCCTGAACATCTCCATAAAATTTGTAGCCAATCGCATTAACTTTTGGCGGACATTTATCCAGACACAAACCACAACCAACACAAAGATTTTCTATAATAAAGTAGTGAGACTTTGCACGTGGTGTAGTTTTTTTAACTGGAGGCTGAGCTGCAACTGGAGTTCCTTTTGGAACAGGATTTGCTGCTGGCGCTTTTGCTGCGGGTGCTGAACCCTTAGCGACTGGTGCAGCTTTAGCATCACCAGCAGGCTTTGCAGCAGGAGCCGGCTTGGGTGCGACTTTAACCTCTTTTTTAACAGGAAAAGCTGACTCTTGCGGTAAACCAGAACGTCCAAGATTAACATTAAGGGACGCCATACGAAGCTTATCACCTTTCTTCGGTGACACCTCTTTTGGTTTAGCTTTTATCTCTTTACCCGCAGGTGCTACAGCTTTAGGTGCACTTGAGGCATCCTTTGGCTTTGCTGGTGGTGTTTTTGCTGCAGGTGATTGCGATATATCTGGCTTTTGTACAGGATCGGCCATAAAAACCCTCCTCTTTAATTACAGGATAAAACATTAAAAACAATATTACCGGAGAAGTAATGCAACCTCTCCGGTAAAACATCTCTTAGGCAATAAGCTTAATCAGATAATCAACAACTTGTGTCAACATAACTTGACCTGACACCGACGCGTCACCAACCTGTGGAGGTAGTGGAGAGTCTGTCTGATAGAAGCCATTACCAATGAACAAGAAGACCAGCATAAATACACCAGAAAAATAAAGGAACGTACCAGCCATCTTTGAATCAGAAATTGTCAATACAGGAAAACGGAAGTTGACATCTCTATTGAGAAACTTCTTACCAAACCAACGGATGGTTCTGGTCTGAATATCAGCACCTTCAAGACGTGAACCGCGATCTTCAAACCATACTGCAAAACTGATAAACCACACAAGGTGACCGATCATCAGAATTGTAGAAAGATGTGAACTCGAGAAAATGGTCACAGTCTCCGTCCAGAAATAGTAGAAGATACCTGACGTGTAATGATGCGCAAGATGAGCAACTGAATCCCAAGCCTTTGCATCCGCAGCAGGTACACCATACATCATCGATGCAATCCATGCACCATCAATGTACCAGCAAACAGCAGAAAGACCTTTGATTCCCCAAAGCATAGCAAACCATAACTGATCCTGAATAGAAACACCGCAAGTACCACCGTAAACAGGACCAAGACATGGGAAAGAATACGAGTTTTTCTTTAAACCAAGATCATCCCAGAGTGGCGACGTATGCGAGAAGAAAGCGATACGAACAAGAGCAATAAGAGAGAAAAGAGAACCTGCAACAATAACGTGAACCATAACCCAGTCATTGATACTTGGATCCCTAAACATCCATTCAAACATTGGAAGTGGTTTCAACCAATAGAATGACATTAAAATGTTCGTTCCAAAAAGATTCAGCTCACAAATGGTATTCCATACGATAACTGCGTACACAGAGAGCATGGTAGCAAAGCAAAGCGCCATAACTGTACCAAGGATCTTGACCTGAACTTCCTGATCACGCCCTTTTGTAATAAAGACTGACTTGATCTGGCTGTAAAGACCATTAAGCTGAATCTTGAGGAGATATTGACCTCCATGATACACGCCTGCAAAAACATAAAGCACACCACAAATAATATGGTTAAAGGTTATGAGGTTAATAACCGTCCTTGCCATACCGAATGATGCACCATTCTTTGGAAGAATTGCAAAAGCTTCGAAGTCTGCAAATTCTTTAGAGCCAGATATAATACGACCACCTTCTTGAACAAAATCGTAACTGACACGGTTAAAGGGCTCACCGTAAAGATAGAATACGAGGTTATCAAGTTCTTTGTAATAAGCCGCAAATGAAGGTTGCTGGAACGCAACAAATGCAATACAACCAAGAGCGATATTGATATAGCCAATTGCTGTCAAATGAACAGAAAAGGCAGCTTTCATATCGTCATTCAAGTGGGTTGCCGCATTTGGAGGATTGTTCCACCAGTAGATTCCGACAGCAAAGAAAACAACAAAGAAAACAAAAGACATAAATGTCTCAGAATTGATAGTCTGAAAATCAGGAATCGGTGCAAAACCCAGCACAAACCACATCAACAGACCCCAACCAAGAAAAAGCAAAGACATATAAACCGCATGAGGCCCTAATGCTTCTCTGTAACTCTTTGCGCTTATACCACTGAAAACAACATCACCAAACTTGCCAAGAAAGCGGAAATCACGAAAATTTCCGGTACGTCCAGTAAATGGATTGGTAAGATTGTGTGTCCAGTGGCGCCATCCACCAAACATCAAGATTGAACCGGAAACAAGGTGGAAAAGTGCCCAACCAAGAAGGTTTGATGCTGCATATTGCAGATCATCTGTTTTGGTACTGTAAGTGTCAATACCGAGAGAAACCATCCTTGGCTTAATCGTTAGATAGAACCAGTTGTCATGAAAACCAGGTGCTCCCCACGGAAATACCTGAATACCTGACACATAGTAAATTGCCATAAGAAAACCGAGAACTCCAAGCAAGGCAAGGTGTGCACCTACTACCTGCTCATCATCAACCTTGTCAGTATCAAAAATTTGATACCACTTGGTTGATCGAGTCTCTGTTCTCTGAAATAAAAAACGCCTCATCTTCGCAGCATCCTGCTCTTTAATAACAGAAGTTGCAGTAGATGGAACGCTACCCTTGGGAGAAGGAGCGTTCCCCTTGGGAGGTGGGACAGTGCCTTTTGGCTTGACTCCTGCCGGATTCACTTGTTCAGCCATTGTATTCTCTCCTTTTTTTGTACATAATTCAGGTTAAAGAAACCGAAAGAAAAACTGTTGGGTTATGAACAATGCGATACAACCAGACCATGAAAAATTACTCAAAAAGCTGACAGAGCCTCTCAGGTGGATTGAAACGCATTGATCATCATCACGACATCCGAATCTATAGAAAAACAAAATTACAATCAACTCAAATAGAACGTTCTGTCAGAAGAAGAAACACCTGACATGTTAGATGGCAAAATAAGAAAATTTATTGAATAATAAATTATTTTTAGCCTGTGAGTGATGCCTTGTGACTTTACAAAACAGCAGAAAAATTATAATAATAATAGCACATAAAATATAAATTATAAACGATTTACAATCCTATGCAAATACCATTCAGTAAACTTTCTGGAGCAGGAAATGACTTTATCATAATTGATAATCAAATGCTTACCATTGCGCTATCCGCAGCAACTATTAAGGCTCTTTGTACAAGAAGAACAGGAATAGGCTCTGATGGATTGATTCTTATTGAGCCTTCACTACTGTACGATTTCAGCATGAAATACCATAATGCTGATGGTTTGCCTGGTTCAATGTGTGGTAATGGTGGACGATGCGCTGCTTACTTTGCTCATTCCATTGATATCCCATCTGGGAAAAATAATGAGTACACATTTGAAGCTAATGGTAATCGCTATGAAGCATGGATTACACAGCACGAAACGGTGAGATTACGTATGCTCGCCCCTCAACAATTTCGGCATGATATTGCTCTTGAAGAGCTCACCTGTCACTCGGTCAATACAGGGTCGCCACATGCTGTAATTTATGTATCAGATTTAGCGTCTGTAAACGTCAATGAAACTGGCCGTACCATCAGGCATCGAACAGATATTTTTACAGGTGGCACAAATGTTAATTTTATTGAAGTTACCTCCCCAACATCTCTTGCGATTCGCACCTTTGAGCGAGGGGTTGAAGATGAAACGCTCGCCTGTGGAACAGGCGCTGTAGCAGCAGCACTTATGAGTTACCGTTTAGGGAAAACAAAAAGTAACCGTATACAAGTCAAAGTACAAAGTGGTGACATACTGACTGTTGAGTTCAGTGATTCCATGGATGAAGTATTCCTTACCGGTCCAGCAAAAATCATTTATGAAGGGATATTTCAATACCAGAACATGCTTTAAAAACAGCCTCAATTTGAAATTTGCA
>CAIQSY010000273.1 GCA_903874585.1 uncultured Chlorobiaceae bacterium
GCTGTAAAAAAGCCAATTTTGTAATCAGGATAGAGCGGTACGGGGATGGATGGCATGTTGTGCACCGCCATACCGTTATGCTCATTGCTGGGTGAAACGTCGGGCGACCAGACGGCAACATCGTGGCCATGTTTGCGGAATGAGGCGACTAACTGGTAGATGGATTTAACTGCGCCATCCTTATCCTTCACATACGTTCCTGCGTATAACGCTATCTTCATAAAAGTTCAAGTTCCATGCTCACAGTCTCACTCTTCCTCTGTTTTGCCCATTCGGCTGTGATAAGCGGAAAAGTAACATTTCCGCTTAAAAAATCCAGCATCCGCCGTTCCCCTGTTACTTCATAGGAAAAGAGAGCTTACCGACAACAGGTTTGACCAGCTTTTTGTAGCTCTCGTAAGAGAGGCGCAACAGCTCGGTATGGGCACCGGCGTTAAAGGCGATATCGTCATCCGCCTCCAGCTCCTCTGAGACGTAAACCGCCATGCCGTAAAGATTGCCGAACGGTGGCATAGCGCCTGTTTCGCAATCGGGGAAAATATCAGCAAACTCCGATTCGGCAGCAAGCACAACATTCTGCTCTCCAGAGAGTTGGCGTAATTGCTGAAAATCAATATGATGCGAAGCGGGAAGAACCGCCATAGCAAGGTTGCCGTCAATGGTAACCATCACCGTTTTGGCCAGCTCTTTGCCGGGCACATGAGCGGAGGCGGCAATCTCCTGCGCGGTATAGGCTGGCGAGTGGCTCACCACAAAATACTTGACCTCGTGACGATCAAGAAACTCCCGTAATTTGCGAATAGGCATGGCAACTCTCCCTTGATAACAGCGTTGCAAGAAGAAGCGAAGTTCCCCGAAATGGGGAACCGTGCGCTTAACAATCGAACCAATTAAATATTAAACCGCAACCCAAGCGTAACGTTATTGGTACCAGCTTTGTAGGTTGTGCCGTTAATTTCAGGATCGGAAGTGCCGATGTAACGGTACTGAAGATCGAAGGTTGTCAGTGGAAATGCGCTGAACCCGATACCTGCACCAACCTGCCACGCCATGACGTTATCGCTGCCGGAATTAACATCAACATTAGCCATACCAGCGCCAGCAGTGACGTAAGGCTTAACTGGCATCATTGGCAGTGCAAAATCGAGGTAGTAATTTGCCATGTAGGTGGTCATTGAGAGATCTGGAGAGAGCGACGTTTTGTTGCCGTTGGTCTGATGGCCAACCTCGGCTTCAACACGGTAGCGATTAGCTGAAAGTCCAACAGCACCAGCAATGGTGTAGCCGGTATCGTACGATTGAACCGAAGCTACGTTATCGTTGCTGATAGAGGCAATACCAACGGAACCGCGCGCATAAGGGAGCGCAGCGTGAGCTGATGGCGCGGCACAGAGTAATGCTGTACCAATAAGAAATGCGCCTGCAACTGTTTTTTTCATACAATGATGGATGTTTAATGATTGGAAACATGACTTGAAAAGCGTGATTGAATAGTAACATATTCCTGTAAGATGACCAAGCCGGCTCTTTTTCCATAACGGATGAAGCCACGAACCACAGCAGAGCGCACCCTACCCGCCGCCACTCAACCAGCGAAGCAGGCGAACCTTCCAGCGATGATAAGGCGGATAGCGAACATCCGGATCGGGGAATATATGCCGATGCAGTACGCTGCGTTGAAATGAGAAGGTTTCAAAACCTGCACGGCCGTGGTAGCGCCCAAATCCGCTGGCACCAACTCCGCCAAACGGCAGCGCGGGAAGCGCCGCATGGAGCAGCAGATCGTTGATGCAAAGCCCGCCCGAACGGGTATTGCGAAGCACCATCTGCTGCACTGCGCGATTGGAGGAGAAGAGATACACCGCTAATGGTGTTTTGCCTTTGTTGATGATTGCCAAAGCCTCCGCAAGCTTTGCATAGGTGATAACGGGCAGCAGCGGACCAAAAATTTCCGACTCCATAAGTGGTGAATCGGGTGAAACGCCACGGAGAATGGTTGGTGCAATATACCGGTCGGCGGCATCGGCTACTCCGCCGCAAGCAATCAATTCACCATTGAGCAACGCCGCAAGCCGCTCGACGTGATGCGCGTTAATGATTCGCGGATAGTCGGGGCTTTGCTGCGGATTATCGCCATAAAAGTTGCGGATGGCGTGCTGCATGGCGTTGATAAGCTCAGTTTCACGCGATTCATGCACTAAAATATAATCGGGTGCCAGACAGGTTTGACCGGCGTTCAGCAACTTCGCCCACACAATGCGCCGTGCAGCAACCGTGATGTCAGCATCGTCATCCACAATACAGGGACATTTTCCGCCAAGCTCCAGCGTCAACGGCGTTACATGCCTTGCGGCGGCAAGCATTACCTCACGCCCGACAGCTTCGCTGCCTGTGTAAAAAATGTAGTCAAAGCGCTCTTGCAGCAGCTTCTTGGACTCCTCCACTCCCGCTTCAATAACGCTGATGGCATTGGTATCGAGATATCGCGGCAGCTCATGGGCAAGCAATGAGGCGGTATAGGGCGCATATTCCGACGGCTTGATGACAGCGCAATTCCCCGCTGCAATAGCGCTGATAAGCGGCTCAAGACAAAGCTGAAGCGGATAGTTCCACGCTCCGATAATCAGCACAACGCCATAGGGTTCGCGAAGAGATGCAGCTTTCGCCGGCCGATAAATGAGCGGTACCGAGACGCGATGCGGCTTCATCCACCGCTTGAGATGCTTGAGGGCAAAGCGGATTTCGCCACGGAGATAGCCTGTTTCAGTCAAAAATGACTCCGCTGATGATTTGCGGAGATCTTGATGCAACGCGGCTGCAATCTGCACTTCACGTTCAACAAGAAACATTTCGAGCGCCTGCAACTGGGCTCGCCGCCAAGCAGCTTCGCGCGTCACGCCCTGCTGAAAGGTTGCCCTCAAACGTGAGAGTTCAGGAAAAAGCTGATGGTGTTGCATGGGGAATTGTTCTCAAACGATAATCTTGACCTCCGAATAACAATCGACAAGATAACAAGGTAGTGAAAAAGCCGCGCCATCACCTGCACGGTTTTTTGCTGGAGCACTATCCGTTCCGTACCTTATCCAAAGCAATAATGCCTGAAAACAATATTTACTCTTAAATTTCACTTTTTATGGAATGGATTACACAACCTGAAGCGTGGATTGCCCTTGCAACCTTAACCGCTTTGGAGATAGTTCTCGGCATCGATAACATTATTTTTATTTCAATCATCGTCAGTCGGCTGCCAAAAGAGCAGCAAAGCAAAGGACGAATTATCGGACTTGGTCTTGCCATGCTCACCAGAATCGCCCTCCTGCTCTCGATAAGCTGGGTGATGAGTTTAACAACCGATCTCTTTACGCTGATCAGCCACTCCTTTTCAGGACGTGATCTGATTCTGCTTGGCGGCGGACTCTTTCTGCTCGCCAAAAGTACCCATGAAATTCATCAAAGCCTTGAGGGTTCAGAAGAGGAGGCGACGCAAGAAGCTTCCGGAAAAGCCTTTATCCTCACCATGCTGCAAATTGCGGTGATCGATATTGTCTTTTCGCTCGACTCGGTCATTACAGCGGTTGGTCTTGCGAAAGATGTTCAGGTGATGATTATCGCCATTATAATCTCCATCGGGATTATGATGCTCGGCGCCAAGGCTATCAGCGATTATGTGGAAGCTCACCCGACCATTAAAATGCTGGCACTCAGCTTTCTGATTCTTGTTGGCGTGACGCTGCTTGCTGAAGGCGTAGGATTTGAGATTCCCAAAGGCTACATCTACTTCGCCATGGCGTTCTCAATCAGCGTCGAAATGCTGAATATCCGCCTGCGCAAAAAATCTGCCAAACCGGTGCATTTACGCCCTACCATGAATATCGACGGAGAGAACGCGTAGAATTCGACACAAAGCGTTATTATCGGAGATAATTCGACGCTAACGTCAATTTTTCGACCATGATTTTCAATAATAATGAGCGAACATATCCAGATCATTCCCGATAACGAGATTGCCATTGATGCAACCCTGCATTGGGCTGGATATGCCGCCTTGCAACGCTTTCTGGGTGGAGATGCGCCATTGCAAGAGCCGTGCGCAATAGCAGACCGGCATATCAGGGGCAGCATCAGGCAGGAAAAGGGAATTCGCCTGTACGACCAGCGTTATAAGCCACAGAACGATGTTGCCGGGCATCTGTTCTTTGCGCTCAAGCATGAAACGCTCAACCTGCTTGCTCTGCAACAGCTTCTCATCAAACTCGGAGCGGCGAGTGTTTCCACGATTGTTGCGTCACACAAGGAGAAGCAACAGGCGCGGCGACTCTGGTTTCTCTACGAATGGCTTACTGGCGAAAAACTCCCGCTTGATGATGCACCCAGCGCAATGCGTTACCTCCCGCTGCTTGACCCTGACCGCTATTTCACGGGAGCACCAAGAGCATCGGCTCGCCACAAAATTATCGATAACCTGCTTGGTGGACGGGCATTCTGCCCGATTGTCCGTAAAACAGAGGCATTACAAACTTTTATCGGTTCATCACTTGCAGATCGGATTGAGCAAGTTATGGGACGCACCAGTCGGGAGATCTGGCTGCGGGCTGCAAGTTTTCTGCTGCTTGCCGACAGCCGCGCTTCGTTCGCCATTGAAGGGGAACACCCTGCCCGCAACCGTATTGAACGCTGGGGAGAGGTTATTCAACAGGCGGGCTATCAACCATTATCGCTCTCTGTAATCACTGCCATGCACGACAAGCTCATCCGTGATCACCGTTTTGTCCAGAGAGGTTTGCGCACGGCGGGTGTCTTTCTTGGTGAACGCAGTCGTGAGGGCGAACCTCTCCCAGAGTTCATTGGCGCTCGTCCAGAGGATATCAGCGCTTTGATAGAAGGTTTGCTTGAGAGTCACCGATTGATGACGAGCAGTTCAATTGATGCGGTTATCCATACTGCGGTGATTGCCTTTGGCTTTGTTCTTATACACCCTTTTGAAGATGGCAACGGCCGTATGCACCGAGCGTTGATTCACCACACACTTGCGGAACGTGGTTTTGCGCAAGCTGGGATGATTTTTCCGGTTAGCGCCGTCATGCTTGAGCGCATCGAAGAGTATCAGCGCACGCTCCGGAACTTCAGTGCACCGCTCATGGGAAGCATAGAATGGGAAGCAACAGCAGAAGGCAATGTTGAGGTCATGAATGACACTGCCGATCTCTACCGTTTTGGCGATTACACCGCGATTGCAGAATTTCTTTACCGCTGCGTCGAGCACACCATTCTGGAACTGCTCCCGAAAGAGGTACATCATCTGGAATGCTACGACAGGGCAGTTACAGTAATCAGCGCACGCCTCGATATGCCGGGCAACCAGATACGCAACCTCATCATGTTCATCACCCAGAATGGCATGAAACTTCCCCAGCGCCGCAGGCAAAAAGAGTTTGCCGCACTGAGTGACAACGAAGTCATCGTCATTGAAGCAGACGTTGCAAGGGCGTTTAATAGCCTCTCACACCCACTCACCCCAGCATCACGCGCTCCATCAAAATCGCGGCAGAGATTGCGGCATTGAGCGACTCAACCTTCGCTTGTGCGCCAGCATGGGGAATGCGCACCAGCCGATCGGCAAGAGTTTTGACGGTGTCGCTGATGCCGTTGGCTTCGTTACCAATCACCAGCACCACTTTTTCAGGGCAAGCGGTGAACTCCCGAAAATCGTTGCCGTCAAGTGTTGAGCAGAGAATGGAGTACCCGCATTTTTGGAGATGGCGCAACTCTTGAGAAAGTGATTCGACACCGTAATGGCGCATCGCAAAAATGCTCCCCGCGCATGAGCGCACGACTTTGGGATTATAACGGTCGGCTGTGCCCTTGCTACACATTATGGCATCAGCGCCAAACCATGCTGCGGTGCGGAGGATAGTGCCTACGTTGCCGGGATCTTGAACGTCATCAAGGGCAACAATGAGCGAACGCCCTTGCTTTTCCGCCGTTTCACGCGCCTGCGTTTGCTGCTGGCGGAACACGCCGAAAATTCCCGATGGCGTTGCGGTATCGGCAAGTTCCGCACACTCTTTATCAGTAACGGAAAAAACTTTACCGCGGTACGCCTCTGCAAATCGGGCGTGCGCCACTTCACTCTCCCTGATAAGCAAGGCAACCAGCATCTCCCGATCGGGAAGATTGTTACAAAGCTCCTGTACAGTACGAAGCCCTTCTGCAAAAAAAAGCCCCTCTGTATCGCGAAACTTTTTCTGATGCAGCCTCACCATAGCACGCAACTTCGCGTTACTTAATGGCACCATATTCATTGCTTCATCCCCGCTCGTCTCAAACTCTCCATCATTGCTTTCGGGTTGTGAGAAAAATCATCAGGCGGCCTGCCAACACCACGCGGAAGCGCGGCTTCGTCGAGATCAACGGAAAAACCGTCGCCCGAGCCTGCGCTATCATCTTCATCAGACGATGTCATGGAGCGTCGGATGTAGTCGTCAAAGCTCTCCTGGTCGAGCGAGTGATTCTCTAATAAGGATGATGATGCTTTGCCTGCACCTTCAGATGGTGGGCATGAACAATCGTCTGCCTCGATCATCAGCGTAATTTTTACGATAATCTCTTCGCGGGAGAGTTGCTCACAACCGACTTTTTTGAGAAGTTGCCTGAAAGCTTTTTCGTCAATCTTTTCCATCATCTTCAGTAATTGCTGAAGCCCGCCATACATTGACGCATGTGCTGTTATTGCCTCTTCAAGCGTGATGCTCGATGACGATGACGATGATGACGCTCGTGCTGGTGTTTGACGAGGAGCTGGTGATTCGGTGAACCTCTCCCCGCCAAGAAACTCCTCATCGACACTGTAGGCGCTAAGCCGATCGCGCATAACATCGGATCGCTTTGCTTTCGCACGGCGCGACGAAACAGAATCGATCTCCGCCCGCGGTTGCGAAAAAAGCCGCACAACCACAAGCATGCCCGTCAAGGCAACCGCAATAACAAAACAGAAAACAAGAAGCTCAAGCCTGAAGCTAAACAGCGTAGCAACAAGCAGCTCCGCAGCAAGGAGCGCTGAAAAAAGAGTGAAGAGAAGTTTTAGAAACAAACGTTCGTTCATCGGAAAAGGCGTGGTTGTAGAGCGTTGAAAAGCTGTTCCTGCCAAACAAACCTCCGCCTTTCGACAAAATGACGCCATTACACCAACTCCACAAAATCATTACAAGCGGTTCGATTGCACGGCGAAGAGTATGAGAGAAATCACCACTCCCCGCTCAACAGATGCTATCGAACCGCACAACAGATTCTCAGAGCTACCCTTAATGGCACCCATGTCCCTGACAGGCTTGTTCAGCAGTAACTTTTGCCAAAGTTCCCTGGCTGAAACGCATTAAAGCCGTTTCAAGATTCGGAGCCATTGCCGCCATGTAAACCTCAATACCCATCATGTGCAGTTTATTGGCCGCCCTCGCCCCGATTCCATTGCAAAGCAACGCATTAATCCCCAATTCTGCAAAAAAATCAGCAGGCGTACACTGCCCGTGATCGTTATGCATCGAGGTGTTCGGGATAATTTCAAAGGTGGCCATCTCGGTATTCGCAACCGCATAAAAGGGCGCACTGCCAAAATGCTCACTCATTCTTGAGTGCTGACCTGCCTGCTCATCCAACGGTACAATAACTTTCATGCGTTTTCTCCGTTACACGTTGTTGAAAAATTCTGATTCTCATTGGCGATCATGACCCTCCATAGGACGAGCACAATTCCCCGTTCCCTGGCCTTGATGCTGCCTTGACTCCGGATGCTGACGATGTAATCCGGTGCGCAGCCCGCGGCACTGACCAGCTCCACCACGGCCTCCGCCAAATCCACCGGTCTCCGCTTTGCGATGAATATTGCGGCTCTGGCATGACGGACAAACTTCCGGCCTGGCGATTCCATATGCAACACTCCACTCATGGCCGCAGGCACATCCAAATACTCTCATCTGTGCTGTTTTCATCATCTTTTCTCCTTTAATTATTGAGCGTTATACTTGAAAGCATATAATGCTTTCCGCTCCTAATTATTAGCATATGACAATAATGTAGTGAAAAAAAATGCAGTGCAACAACATTTTTTTCATGAAGCAAAATGACCTGTGATGGCCATTAAATAATACAGATCACAGAATTGCAAAAACAGTTCAGTGCAAATCTTTGTCCAATGAAATAATCGAATCTCGCTCATAAATCTTTAAGCGGCACACCATACTCCATCTTTTTGAAAACAGCAGAAGTATGGTTATTTCGCTACATCAGCTTGAAGCTAATCGGGATGACACACCACACTTTAACCGGCCTGCCATTCTGCGTTGCCGGATAGTAGGTTGATTCGAGCACTGATTTCATGGCAACGCCATCAAACGCTGTACACGCTTCGGGTAAACGTTTCAGCACCATTGCCTTGAGCGGACGCCCATCTTCGCCGATCAAAACCTTGACAAAGAGCTTGCCGGTTATGCCCGCACATCTTGCGGCCTCAGGGTAGGTGGGTTTTTTCTGCTCACGAAATGAGGGCATGATATCGCACACACCAAATATTGCGCCATCGCC
>CAIQSY010000274.1 GCA_903874585.1 uncultured Chlorobiaceae bacterium
CGTTTCTGCAGCTACGGCTGTACGATTATCGGAGCTGGGCTATCGCACTCTTGTGCTCTCAACTGATCCTGCACATAGCCTTTCAGATTCATTTAATCTTCCTCTCGGTGCAGAACCAACCAAGATCAAAGAAAATCTTCATGCCATTGAAGTTAATCCATACGTCGATTTAAAGGAGAACTGGCAGTCCGTGCAGAAGTTTTACACCAGAATCTTTATGGCTCAGGGGGTTTCTGGAGTCGTTGCTGATGAAATGACTATTTTGCCTGGCATGGAAGAGCTGTTTTCTTTGTTGAGAATTAAACGTTATAAAGCCTCTGGACTTTACGATGTGCTTGTGCTCGATACGGCGCCAACTGGTGAAACACTGCGTCTTCTCTCGTTACCTGATACGCTCTCATGGGGCATGAAAGCTGTAAAGAATGTGACTAAATATATTGTCAGACCGCTCAGCAAGCCGCTGTCGAAAATGTCAGACAAAATTGCGAATTACATTCCACCAGAAGATGCACTCGACTCTGTTGATCAGGTTTTTGATGAGCTGGATGGCATTCGAGAAATTCTTACCGATAACGCTACATCAACGGTGCGTCTGGTCATGAATGCTGAGAAGATGTCGATCAAAGAGACCATGCGAGCATTAACCTATCTGAATCTCTATGGGTTTAAAGTTGATATGGTTCTTGTCAATAGACTGCTTGATACCAAAGAGAATAGTGGATATCTGGAAAAATGGAAGAGCATTCAACAGAAATATCTTGGTGAAATCGAAGAGGGATTTTCTCCGCTGCCAGTCAAGAAATTGCGCATGTATGAGCAGGAGATTGTTGGCTTGAAATCACTTGAGCAATTTGCCAAAGATATGTACGGTGACAGCGACCCATCCGATATGATGTACGATGAACCACCAATCAAGTTTGTAAGAAATAAAGATATCTACGAAGTTCAATTGAAGCTGATGTTTGCCAATCCTGTCGATATTGATGTTTGGGTTACGGGTGATGAATTATTTGTTCATATTGGGAATCAGCGCAAAATTATCACACTTCCCATCAGTCTTACAGGATTGGAACCGGGTGAAGCGGTATTTAAAGATAAATGGTTGCACATTCCTTTTGATCTGAATAGCCATAAGCAAAGCCGTATGGAGCAAGAGTACAATAAAACAACACGTTAAGTAGAGTTGAGCATCATATTCTGGCGATAAAAACAGCACAACAGTTTATTAAAACGCACCTGAAGCATGGGTAATACGGAACCGCAGCAAGTCAAACCACTCAAGTTGCTCCTTGTAGCGCCAAAAGGCAAAAAAGACTCAAAGTCTAACCAGAAGCCACTCTTTAATATGGCAATTGGTGTTTTGGTAAGCCTGACGCCAGAACAGCATGAAATCGAAATTATTGATGAGCATTTCGGCGATGTTGTCGATTATGATGCCAAATATGACTTTGTTGGCATAACATCACGAACCATTGATGCAACACGGGCGTATGAAATTGCTGACGGCTTTCGAGCAAAAGGTCAAAAGGTCATTCTTGGCGGATTGCACATTTCATTCAATATTGATGAGGCAAAAGTTCACGCCGACTGTATTGTGAGCGGTGAAGCTGAAAATCTCTGGTTAACGTTGCTTGAAGACGTTGCCAATCATCGCTTAAAACCCTTTTACGACTCCAAAGACTTTCCGCCAGTCAAAGAGATTATTCCGCTTGATTATGCACGGATTGCCAAAGCCTCAAAACGTGAAAAAGTTGATGGCACAAAATCGATCCCAATCTATATAACTCGCGGCTGCCCTTACGAATGCTCATTCTGTGTCACACCAAACTTCACGGGAAAACTCTATCGTGCGCAAAAGCCTGAAGATCTCAAGAGACAGGTCGAGATGGCTAAAAAAGTCTTCTTTAAAGCAAAAGGAAAGTCATCAAAGCCTTGGTTCATGCTCTGTGATGAAAATCTCGGTGTCAGTAAAAAACGGTTATGGGAATCACTGGAACTCATCAAAGAGTGCAACATCAATTTCAGCGTCTTTTTCAGTATCAACTTTCTCGAAGATAAAGAGACCGTCCGCCGACTTGTTGAGGCTGGTTGTATTATGGTACTGGTCGGTTTTGAATCAATTAAGCAAAGTACCCTTGAAGCTTATAACAAAGGGCATGTCAATTCAGCCGACAAATTTGCGCGTCTCATTGAAGAGTGCCGCCAAGCGGGATTAAATGTACAAGGAAATTTCCTTGTCAACCCCTCTCTCGACAGCTATGAAGATATGGATGACTTGGCGGAATTCGTGAGCAAGAACAATATCTTTATGCCCATTTTCCAGATTATCACCCCATATCCAGGAACAACAATGTACTGGGAATACAAAAATAATGGGTGGATTACCGATGAAAACTGGGAGAAATATAACGCCATGAACTTGGTTATTCGCTCAGAAAAGTATAACCCTGTAAAGTTTCAACACAAATTCCTGACCACGTATAATAAAGCTTACACTTGGAAAAATATTGCCAATAGAGTAAGAGTAAATCCTTATAAATTACTCAATCTAGTGACAAGCTTAGCCTTCAGAAAAAATTTGCGTGAACAACTTGAAACCTTTGAAAAAGAGCATAACATCAAACGATAAATCAACACAATGCTCCATATCAAGAGTGAACAATATATTTTTGCAGCACAAATAGTAACCTTCTAACAACTAACTCAGCACCATCAACACTATGAACACTAACGAGTTACTGAAACATAACCACAGAGCCAACGAACTTGTTTTTAAAGGTCTTGTTGAGTTTGGCTGCATCAAGGCTGCTCTTGAACTCGACCTTTTCACCCATCTTGCTGATGGCAAAAAAAATACAGAAGCCGTTGCAACCTGCGTTGGAGCAATACCTCAGCGCCTTATTCTCCTGCTCGAAGCGTTAAAGCAAATTGGCGTGACGACTGAAGTTGATGGCAACTGGGGACTGACAACATTTGCCAAAACAATGTTCATACCAAGCGAGGAGTTGCCAAACCTCTACATGATGCCTGTAACAAAAGCAATGGCAAACCTTTCCGACAATTTTTACCTGCAAATTGCAGAAGCTGTGAAGGGCAATGTCAATTTCAAAGGCGAAGTACCTTATCCACCAGTAACAAGAGAAGATAACTGGTATTTTGAGGAAATTCACCGCAGCAACGCCCATTTTGCGATTATGCTGTTGCTTGAGGAAGCAAGCCTTGCCAATGCAAAAACATTGGTTGATGTTGGTGGCGGCATTGGCGATATTTCAGCAGCATTACTCAAAAAATTTCCACAGCTTGATTCTACCATTCTCAATCTTCCTGGTGCAGTAGAGCTGGTTAATGAAAATGCTGCAGAAAAAGGTGTAGGCGAGCGTTTAAGAGGGTCTGCCGTTGATATTTATAAAGAGGCTTACCCTGCAGCCGATGCTGTTATGTTCTGCAGAATTCTCTATTCAGCAAACGAACAGTTAACCGCAATGCTTTGCAAAAAAGCGTTTGATGCGTTGAATCCTGGCGGTAAAGTGCTCATTCTTGACATGGTTATCGACAATCCTGAAGAGCCAAACTTTGATTACTTAAGCCACTACATTCTCGGTGCCGGTATGCCATTCTCCGTGCTTGGCTTCAAACAGCAAGCTCGTTACAAAGAGATTCTGGAATCAATTGGGTTCACCAATGTGCGCACGGTGAGAAAGTATGAGCACCTGCTTTGTGAAGCCATAAAACCTGCCTGATAATAACTTCGATTTCCAGATCCAAGGCATGGAAGTATTCTCGTAACAGATTCAAACAGAAAAGTCGCTCAAACACAAGAGCGACTTTTCTGTTTTTATGCTCTTTCCCTTGTTATCGACCATGTTTCTCAAATGGCGTACCTGCGTCACGAGGCGCTGAAGCTTTACCGACAAATCCAGCAAGCACCACAAGCGTGATAACGTAAGGAAGCGATTGGACAACTTGTGATGGAATCCAACCACTCTGAAGCCATATCTCCATTGATTCAGTAACAGCAAACAGCACACTTGCAAGGGCAGCACCAAAAGGAGTCCATTTGCCGATAATCATTGCTGCAAGGGCAATATAGCCTCTCCCGGCTGACATATTATCGGTGAAGGTGTGTTGCTGAAAGAGAAGAAACGCTCCGGCAAGCGCCGCAAGCGCACCCGAAACAAGCACGCCGGAATATCGCATACGAGCCACGTTAACACCGGCACTGTCAGCAGTTGGCGCACTTTCACCGGTTGCCCTGAGCCGAAGTCCGTAAGGTGTTTTAAAAAGTGCCCGTTGACCCGCAAAAACCACAAAAACAGCAAGCAAAAAAAGAGGATCGAGAAAAAGCGATGACACCTCAAATCCAGCAACTCGCGGTGAATTCATGGAGCTGCCAAAAAGCAGGGTCAGTCCAAAGCGAGTCGCTCCCATCACAAGAATATTGAGAGCAATACCGGCAACAATTTGGTCAGCTTTCAACGTCACCGTCACAAAAGCAAACAGTAACGCCACAAGCAAACCGCAACCAAGCGCAAACAACACACCCAGCAGCGCTGAACCTGTGCGATACTGCCCGTAAGCAGCACCAAACGCTCCAATCAACATCATCCCTTCAAGCGCAAGATTAACCACACCACCACGTTCGGAAAAGGTTGCTCCTACCGAAGTCAGGGTATAAGGCACCGCAAGGCGAACAATCTGCAAAAGAAGAACAAGAGGCTCAATTTCCATAATAAATCCACAATGAAAAATCCTTTCGGGTAGTTTTTAGGTGCGATTTTTATTAAATTCTGTTTCGGTTAAAAGTAGTCAACTTCACCTGTTTTATCACCATGTGTTTCTTTTTTTAGGGTGATACAACCATTAATTACTCCTGAAAATCATGCCAAAATCTGAAATTTCCAACGACAAGGCTGCCGTAAAACAGTATATTTACAGTTTCTCGGGCGGGTCTTCTGAAGGTGATGCGTCCATGAAAAACCTGCTTGGCGGCAAAGGCGCCAACCTTGCAGAGATGGCGAACATCGGTTTACCTGTGCCTCCGGGATTTACTATTTCGACAGAAGTTTGCACCTACTACTACGACAATCACAAAAACTACCCGCCAAATCTCTTTGAATCGTCGATACCAGAAGCACTCGAAAAAATTGAAGATGCGCTGGGTAAAAAATTTGGTGATCCAGAAAATCCACTTCTCGTTTCCGTCCGTTCTGGTGCAAGAGCATCAATGCCCGGTATGATGGATACCATTCTAAATCTTGGTTTGAACAGCGCAACAGTTGATGGTTTAGCAAGAAAATCGGGTAACCCACGTTTTGCATGGGACTGCTACCGTCGCTTTGTACAGATGTATGGCGATGTTGTTCTCGACCTCAAGCCTGCTGATAAGAAAGAGATTGATCCTTTTGAAAAAATTCTTGAAGAGAAAAAACACCAGCTTGGCATCGAACTCGATACCGAGTTCACTGTTGAAGATTTGCAAGACTTGGTCGGAAAGTATAAGGCTGCTATTCTTGATAAAACTGGCAAAACATTCCCTGAAGATCCACATGAACAACTGAGAGGCGCAATTGGCGCTGTGTTCAACAGTTGGAACAACGAACGTGCCATTATTTATCGCAAACTGAACCACATTCCCGGCTACTGGGGCACCGCCTGCAACGTTCAGGCAATGGTTTTCGGCAACATGGGTGAAGATTGCGGTACTGGCGTTGCATTCACTCGCGATGCTGCTACCGGCGCAAACATTTTCTACGGTGAGTTCCTTATGAATGCACAGGGTGAAGATGTTGTTGCTGGCACAAGAACACCACTGAAAATCGAACAGCTTAAAGCTGAAAACGCACCCATTTACAACCAGCTCGAAGAGATTCGTTCAATTCTTGAACATCACTATCGCGACATGATGGATATTGAGTTCACCATTGAAAACGACGAACTCTTCATGCTCCAGTGTCGTGTTGGAAAAAGAACGGGTTTCGCTGCAGTAAAAATTGCCGTTGACATGTTCAACGAAAAATTGATTGATGAAAAAGAGGC
>CAIQSY010000275.1 GCA_903874585.1 uncultured Chlorobiaceae bacterium
AGCGACCTTTACCGTCATTGATTCCGTTCTTTCCGAAGAGGCGGTACTTGGATTTGAGTACGGCTACTCCATCTCCGCACCCGACACACTGGTTATCTGGGAGGCGCAGTTCGGCGACTTTGCCAACGGGGCACAGGTGCTGATCGATCAGTTTATCACCTCCGGAGAGGTGAAATGGGGGCTTGCCTCAGGTCTTACCCTCATGTTGCCTCACGGCTACGAAGGTCAAGGACCGGAACACTCATCAGCTCGACCGGAACGCTTCCTGCAGCTCTGTGCTGAGAACAATATCCAGGTCTGCCAGCCAACAAACCCTGCCCAGATTTTCCACCTGCTCCGTCGGCAGATGACCACCATGATCCGCAAACCGCTGGTGATTCTCACACCGAAATCATTGCTTCGCAACAAAGAGGCGGTCTCTCCGCTGGCTGATCTCTCCACTGGAAATTTTCATAATATTATCAGCGATGCGGAAGCAAATCCAGAAAAAGTTCGGAGACTTGTCGCCTGCTCCGGCAAGGTTTATTACGATCTTATCAACCGCAGGCGGGAAAACACGGCTGAAAATGTCGCCATTGTCCGTATTGAACAGCTCTACCCGTTTCCGTTCGATGAGTTCAAGAGCGTGCTCAATCACTATCCGGGTTTGAAAGATATTGTCTGGTGCCAGGATGAACCGAAAAATCAGGGTTACTGGCGTTTTCTCCAGCACTATATCATGAACGCAATGACTCCAGGTCAACAGTTCGGTTATGCAGGACGGCTTGCATCAGCATCTACTGCCTGTGGTTATGCCGCAACACATGCCATCCAGCAAAAAGCACTGCTTGATCAGGCATTTGGTGAGTTCAGCATTTTTTTTAACAAATAATATCCAAGAATGGCAATCATTGATGTCACCATATCCCAACTGTCGGAATCCGTTGCCGAAGCAACTCTGCTGAACTGGAAAAAATCTCCAGGGGATGCTGTTGCTGAAGACGAAATTCTCTTTGAAATCGAAACCGACAAAGTTGTCTTTGATGTCCCGTCACCTTCTGCAGGCATTATTTTTGAAATTCTTGTCGGTGATGGTGGTACGGTAGTTCCCAATCAAGTTCTGGCACGCATTGACAGTGAAGGCAAAATTCCTGCTGTATCTGCTCCTGACCTGAAACCGGCCGAGACGGCACCTCAAGCTGCAGCTCCGAAATCCGAAGCGAAAATTGCCATGCCAGCAGCAGCAAAACTGATGGCTGAAACCGGACTGAATTTGTCACAAGTAGAGGGCACCGGTAGAGAGGGAAGGGTTACCAAGGGCGATGTTCTGCAAGCCATAGCGGCTGGTGCAGAACCAACCATCCAATCGGCACCTGTAGCTCCAACACTTAAACCTGTTGAAGCACATCTTGAACCCCCAATAATGACCGATCGTCCAGAACAACGGGTACCTATGACCCGCCTCAGAGCACGCATCGCCGAAAGACTTCTTCATTCGCAGGCCACCAATGCTATTCTCACGACCTTCAATGAGGTTGACATGCATGCGGTCATTGAGCTGCGCAACCGTTATAAAGCGAACTTTGAAAAAGAGCATGGGGTCAAACTTGGCTTCATGTCCTTCTTTGTCAAGGCGACAGTACATGCCCTGCGCAAATATCCCGTACTGAACGCTTCGGTTGAGGGCAAGGATATCATCTATCACGGTTATTTTGATATCGGGATTGCCGTCAGCTCGCCGAGAGGTCTTGTTGTTCCCATCCTCCGCAATGTTGACCAGATGACCATTGCCGACATTGAGCGCAAAATTGCTGACTATTCCACCAAGGCAAAACTTGGGACTCTCTCTCTTGAAGAGCTGACTGGTGGTACCTTCTCAATTTCCAATGGAGGTGTTTTCGGTTCGATGCTTTCAACACCGATCATCAACCCACCACAGTCCGCCATTCTTGGCATCCACGCCACCAAAGAGAGGCCGGTTGTGGAGAACGGGCAGATCGTCATACGACCGATGAACTATTTAGCCATGTCATACGACCATCGGATCATCGATGGCAAAGAGGCGGTACTTGGTCTTGTTGCAATCAAAGATGCACTGGAAGATCCGGCGCGTCTC
The DNA here is from genome assembly GCA_903874585.1 of uncultured Chlorobiaceae bacterium. Lineage (GTDB taxonomy): Bacteria > Bacteroidota > Chlorobiia > Chlorobiales > Chlorobiaceae > Chlorobium. The sequence goes on from CAIQSY010000275.1 coordinate 2,096, forward strand.
TTACTTGATCTTTAAGGGAGAAACTTATACTATGAGCAAACAATTTGATGTTCTTGTTATCGGTGCTGGCCCCGGTGGGTACATCGCCGCAATCCGTGCCGCACAACTTGGTTTTTCAGTAGCTTGCTGCGAGTTCAGTGCCTACGACGATCCTTCAGGAGAACCACGACTTGGGGGAACCTGTCTCAACGCAGGATGCATTCCTCTCAAGGCTCTTGTCGCCTCCTCAGAAGCATTTGAAAAAGCGGTGCATAACCTCCCTGACCATGGCATAACCGCTACAGAAATAAGCATCGATGTTGCAAAAATGCAGAAGCGCAAAGAGGCGATTGTCACGAAAATGACGGCTGGCGTGCAGTTCCTCTTCCGCAAAAACAAGATCACTCTTCTCAAAGGGCGAGGCTCTTTTGCTGGAAAAACGGATACCGGTTACAGAATGATCATCAGCGGAAAAGAGAGTGAAGAGGAG
>CAIQSY010000276.1 GCA_903874585.1 uncultured Chlorobiaceae bacterium
CGTCGTGAAAAAGAGATTTATTTCTTCAAAGAGCGCTCAGAATGTGACTTTATTATAAAGCAAGGTTTTGATATTGTTGAGGCTATTCAAGTATCGGCAACCATCAGTAATGCTGAAACGCGAAAACGGGAACTGCGCGGGCTGCTGGATTGCTGCAATAAATTTGGCTTGCAGCAAGGGGAGATTATCACACTGAACGAATCAGAGAAGTTTGAGCACCATGGCGTTCTTGTGCATGTAACGCCACTCTACCGCTGGTTGCTGAAAGGGTAAAGCCACTCCATTTTCCCACTCGCATCACCTGCCGTGCAGCAAATTTGCTGCTTCGATGAGTGTTTGATCATTATATTACCGCCTTGAAATTCATCTCTTATCGGACAACATTGATATTTAAAACAACATCGCCATGGTAATTATTGATGGAAAAAAGGTTTCGCTTGACCTGAAAAATGAACTTGCCGTAAGTGTTGCTGCCCTTAAAGAGCAGACGGGCAAGGCACCTGGGCTTACTGTTATCATTGTGGGTGAAGATCCCGCATCACAGGTGTATGTGCGCAATAAAGCGAAGAGCTGTAAGGAGATCGGGATGATTTCTACCGTTATCGAACTGCCTGCCGATACAACGCAGGAGCATCTTTTGACGATCATCCATGAGCTGAATAATGATGATGCTGTGCATGGTATTCTGGTACAGCAGCCGATGCCAAAGCAGATTGATGAATTTACGATCACTCTCGCTATTGATCCAGCGAAAGATGTGGATGGTTTTCATCCCGAAAACCTTGGTCGTCTGGTGATGGGGTATCTCGATAAATGTTTTGTCAGTTGCACGCCTTATGGCATTCTGGAGCTGCTGAGCCGCTACAATATTGAGACGAAAGGGAAGCATTGCGTTGTGGTCGGGCGCAGTAATATTGTGGGTAAGCCGATGGCGAACCTGATGCTGCAGAAGCTTAAAGAGACGAACTGCACCGTCACCATCTGCCACTCTGCCACACCAAACATTGCCGAATTCACCAAACAGGCTGATATTCTTATCGCCGCTATCGGCAAGGCGAACTTCATTACTGCCGACATGGTGAAGCCTGGCGCTGTTGTGATTGACGTTGGCATTAACCGCATTGAGGATGCTTCAACCAAAAGTGGATACCGCCTTGTGGGCGATGTGGATTACAACGGCGTTTCGGCGCTTGCTTCGGCAATGACGCCTGTGCCCGGTGGTGTTGGTCCTATGACTATTGCCATGCTTTTGAAAAATACCGTTCAGTCGTTCCAGCGCACTCATGGAGTGTAACGCATAATGTCAAAATCTGTTACGCGATATATCTGCACAAACTGCGGTGCAGTTTCCCTGAAATATCAGGGGCGATGTTTTGAGTGCCAGAGCTGGGGAACGTTGCAGGAGACGCACGTTGAAGCGGAGCCGAAAACGCGCAAGGATGGCGCTTCGTCGGCAAACGCCGCGCTTGTACAGAATCTGCTCGACGTGGTGCCTTCGGAGTTTCACCGCATTCTGACCGGCATGGGCGAGCTTGACCGCGTGCTCGGTGGGGGATTGATGCAAGCCTCTGCCGTACTGGTTGGTGGAGAGCCGGGCATCGGCAAATCAACCTTGATGCTGCAACTTGCGCCCCGCCTTGCGCCCGCAAAAGTGCTCTACATCTCCGGCGAAGAGTCGCCCAACCAGATTCGCGAACGGGCGCAGCGCCTCAGCATTAAGGCGGAAAATCTCTGGTTGGTGCCGGAAGTCAATCTTGAGCGCATTCTCTCGCTGATTGAGCGCGAAAAGCCGGCGCTGGTGATTATTGATTCCATCCAGACCATCCACTCCGACGAGTACCAAAGCTCTGCTGGTACCATTACCCAAATTCGCGAGTGCGCTGCAGCGCTTATCCGTGCCGCCAAAATGCAGAATGTGATTGTGATGATTATCGGGCACATCACCAAAGAGGGTGCGCTTGCAGGTCCAAAAGCGCTTGAGCACATGGTTGATACGGTCTTGCAGTTTGAGGGTGAGAGCTATCAGCGCTACCGTATTATTCGCTCTGTTAAAAACCGTTTTGGTTCCACCAACGAAATCGGCGTCTTCCGCATGGATGAAACCGGCTTGAATGAGGTTGGCAATCCTTCAGAATTTTTTATTTCAGGGCGACGCAGCGATGTGCCCGGCAACTCCATTCTTGCGGCTATTGAGGGCACGCGGGCGCTGCTTGTGGAGGTGCAGGCGCTGGTTTCAAAAACCAATTACTCCATGCCGCAGCGCATCAGCACCGGTTTCGACCTGAAGCGCATGTCCATTATTCTCGCCGTGCTCGAAAACCGCTTGCGCATTGAAACGTGGGGGCAGGATGTGTTTGTAAAAATTGCCGGTGGTTTAAAACTGGTGGAGCCAGCCGCCGATCTTGCCATTGCTGCAGCAATTGCCTCGGGGCTGATGAATCGTCCGGTTGATCCCGCAACGGTGTGCTGCGGCGAGATTGGGCTTGCTGGAGAGTTGCGTGCCATCAGCGACAGCGAAAGGCGCATCCGCGAAGCCGCACATCTCGGATTCAAACGCATTGTGTTGCCCCAAGCCAACACCCGCGAGCTGAAGCCCTCGCTGACAAAGCTTCCGCTTACCATTTCGGGTTGCTCAACACTCCGTGAAGCGCTTGAGGAGATGGACATTACTTGAGCAATGATGAATGGTTGATGGTTAATGAAAGAGGGTGATTGCTGGTGTCTGTTTTTTGTTTTCGTTCTGGTTCAAACTTATAACCTTATAAATTGAGATGATGCGTCTTTTGATACAGTGGTTGATTAATGCATTGGCGGTGTATGTTACCGCGAATGTTCTTGATGGTATTCACCTGAAAAGTTTTGGGGCAGCAATTGCGGTGGCGCTGGTGCTTGGGCTTATCAATACGCTTGTGCGCCCTGTGCTGCTTTTCTTCTCGTTTCCGGTAATCATTTTAAGCTTGGGGCTCTTTCTGCTGGTGATTAATGCGTTGATGTTGCAGTTTGCTGCTGTGCTGGTGAGCGGATTTTCGATTGATGGTTTCTGGTGGGCGGTTGCTGGCTCTGTGGTTATCAGCGCTATTTCGTGGCTGCTGGGGTCACTGTTTAGGGTGTGATCGGGATGGTTGCACTACAGTCTGTGATGGAGTCAAGATGGTTTAGCGTTCCGATTCAGTTCCAAAAAGATTAACCTTTGGAAGTCGCTGCCTGCGGTGTACCAGAAGCAACTCAGCCTGAAGCATGGATCGCTCTGCATCCAATGTTGAGGTACCATTCTATAAAAAAACTCCAAATCAACCTAACTGATACAAAAAGATTATATTTTTAGAATTTCATTTAAACTGATAAAATATGTTTAATACAATAGATATTGACCGAAATAAACTAACTATAATGGGAGTGAAATTTTCCGATTTAAAAACATTGGAAAATACAGCAAATGCTATAGGAAGTAATATGTTTGAGGGTTTTAAACCAACACCAAAAGGTATTGAAATTATCAGAGATTATGTGATTGATAAAATTACATTGGCTGAATTAATAAAATTGGCCAAGGAAAAGTTATATGTCTAATTCTTATAATTACATTGATGCGGACTATATATACACCTACCCAAAAATAGGAATACTTCGGAATTTATTGGATATAACAGACCAAGAAGTTTTACTCTTTGTTGAAAGTGTGGCTGTAACAAAAAGAATACAAGAACTTTATGAAAATCCTATAAAGATAAAAGGAATAGAAAGTTTATTTGAAATACATAGATATTTATTTCAAGACATTTATTCATGGGCAGGCAAAAAACGAAATGTAGAAATAAGTAAAGACGGCAAACAATTTTTCCCCACGACACATTTTGAAAATGCTTATCGCTTTATTGACACATTACTATACGATTATAAAAAAACTCGAAAGAACAAAAAACAGCAATTAGTAGAAAAATTGGCTGAAATTTTAGATAATATTAATTATTTACATCCTTTTAGAGAAGGTAACGGAAGAACACAAAGAGAATTTGTAAGATTGTTAGCATTGGAAAAGGGTTTAACATTAAATGTGAATCCACCTGACAACAAAAGTATTTATGAAAAATATATGCAAGGAACAATAAATAGTGATATAAGAACGTTGTCAGAATTGATTTTTGAGCTAATAAATAAATTAAAAATAAGAATAGTGTATAACGGCGCCTCTATGCAATCGGGCATTCAGTGCGGTAAGAAACAGAAAAACGATTATTTGAATCTCTATGGGTCATATTCCCCGCCTCTTGAGGCGTAAAGTATGATAGAATTTTCTTCAAAATACCCCGCTGCTTGCGGCGGGGTTCTTTATTATTGTACACCTCAAAAGTGTATAAAGTATGCCAGAATAGCTGGCTTTGTGCACCTTTCGGTAGGATATGGTGCATAGATAAATGAGTTACAAGCAAGCCTAAAAGACGACACAACAAACATCAACAAGACAACTAAACCATCGACCTCTGACATCCTGACCAGACTTTCCGGACAATCTTAATTCGGCATAAAATCACGCTGTTTCTCGACATTGACCAGCAGACCAACTTGGCGACACGCAAACCGACCCAAGAAAAAATAAAACACCCCGCCGCACAAAAAATTGAATTTCTGCCACCGCACAAGTGGCACATTTGGCTTTGCCCAAC
>CAIQSY010000277.1 GCA_903874585.1 uncultured Chlorobiaceae bacterium
ATTCTTGACTTTATCTTTGACGAAGATCAAGCATCGCGTGATGTTGTTCACCACGAAGTGAAGCTTGTTGACCGTTCAACAGGCCAAGTGTTCTACAACAAACTCACCTTCATTTACCTTGAACTGCCAAAGTTTCGCAAAAGTGTTGACGAATTGGTGACTGATTTTGATAAATGGTGCTACCTGCTTCGCAACCTGCCGGAACTCACTGATCGCCCGCAACGACTGCAAGAAAAAGTATTCAGCAAAGTGTTTGAAATAGCGGAAATAGCAAAATACTCACCTGCTGAAGCTGCCGCTTACGAAGATAGCCTCAAGATATATCGCGACTTGAAAAATGTGATTGATACCGCATTCGATGAGGGCAAGGCTGAAGGCTGGACTGAAGGCAGGGCTGAAGGTAAGGCGGAGGGGATTGAGGAAGGCAAGCTTGAGGTTGCCCAGAGGTTGGTGGAGAGTGGGATGAGTGCTGAGCAAGCCGCAGGAATTGCTGGTGTGCCGGTTGCTTTGTTGCAATTGTCTTGAACCTATATTTGCAGGATTCTTTCATGCACGTTACCATCAAGCTGAATTTTGGCTTTATTTTTCCGATTTATAATTTCCAGCTCATCAAATCGCCTCCTTCAAATTCATCACCGACCAGTAATCAAAGACCGGACCGTCAATGCAGGTGAACGTTGACCCAACCATGCAGCGGCAGCATTTGCCCATGCCGCAGTGCATTCGCCGTTCGAGCGAGACAAACATGCGGTTCATCGGTATGCCAAGTTTGTCGAGATACCCGCATACGAATTTGAACATGATCGGCGGCCCGCAAACAATGGCGTAACTCTTTTTAACATCAAGAGAAATATCGTTGAAGAGATCGGTAATCATGCCGGTTTTGCCGCGCCATGCAGCATCGCCATGCTCTACAATGGTGTGCAGCCCGATGTGGTTGATTCGTTGCCACTCCTCAAACTGCCACGTAAAGAGCAGTTGCGATGGCTCTTTTGCGCCGTAGAGCAGATTGACATCGAGAAAGTGGTCGCGGTGTTCGTTGATCCAGAAAAGTGGCGCGCGCAGTGGGGCAATGCCAAGCCCGCCAGCAACCAACAGCACGTTGTGCCCCATCATCTCATGCACAGGAAACGATGATCCAAAAGGTCCACGTATTGCTACGTGCGCACCTTTTTCAAGGGTGAAAAGTGCTGAGGTTACATGCCCGACTTTACGGATGCAAAGCTCCAGAAACTCCTCATTCGTGCTGGAACTTGAAATCGAGATTGGCACGTCGCCATAGCCGGGCAGTTCGAGCATGAGAAACTGACCGGGCTTGAAGCGGAAGTGTTTCCGTTCCGATGGGTCAACAATGCGAATTTGAAAGAGCTTCTCCAGCTCCGTCAATTGCACAATATTCGTAATGCGGCATTTGAACCCGCGTTCGGTGTTCATCATCTCCGAACGGTTGTTGAAATCCGGTACAGTGGAGGCAAACGCTTCGCAGTTTATCTCTTGCTTGGGGATGACGAAACGCATATCAGGCATGATTCTTTTTCCATTCTGAGGTCGTTGATAACATCTTTCGGATTAATGCCTGAAAGGCAGGCGCGTCCACAGCGATTGCAGCCAACGCAAATCTGCTGATTA
>CAIQSY010000278.1 GCA_903874585.1 uncultured Chlorobiaceae bacterium
GCAACAGCGAGCAGCAGCACCACAATACCAGCATAGTTTGGAAAGTCGGTAAAGGGCATAAAGCCCCAGTAGGTGACGCCACCAAAACCGAAACTGCCCGGCACAAGAAAGGTGAACAATTCCAGCGGATGCAATGACCAGAGCGTGGAGTACTCCCACAATGAGGCGCCACCTTGTGCCGCCATCCCTCGCACAGAATAGGCCGCATACTCGGACGCAGGAAGATAGATCGACGCCGACATGGCAACACCACAACCAAGCGCAACGAGCAAAAGTGAGAGACGACGAATGGTGCTATCTCCCTTATGAAAAGCATCAATGGGCAGCACATCGCGGCGCGAGAGAAAGAAAAACAGCGCAAACAGCAACAGCAGCAACCATGAATACCAGGCAATCTGCACGTGTGAGCGCTGTAACTGAAAACCGGCAATGAGCGCAAGAATCCCCGCATCAGCAAGCCCGCCACGCTGCATGAGCCGCATGGTGCCCCACAGCATCCACGGCATGTACGCCGCCGTCATAAGCTGGCTGCCGTGACCGTGTACCAGCATTGCACTCATGTAGGGGTTGAGCATGAAGATCGCCCCGCCAAAAATTGCCGCAAACGTCGTCAAGCGATAGTCACGCAAAAAGAGAAAAACTCCCAAACCTGCAAAAGCAAGATGAAGCAGTTGCAGCACAATGCCATCGGTATGGAAGAGGTTGAACAGCAGATTGGGATAATAGAGCCCGCTGAGATAGCTGAATGCTTCTACGGTCGGCATCCCCGAAAAGAGCCACGGCTGCCAGAGCGGATAGGTGCCGGTTGCAGCCAGAAGCTTGTCGAGCGCTATGGTTGAGGCTTGGGGAGTGAGTGAGTCGGGCGCAACGAGGAGATTCGATTGAAAAACAAGCGGATAAAAAAGCAGCAGCACCAGAAGCGTATAGCCGACAAAAATAGCAAACAATAAAAAAATCTTTTTTTTCACAGCGTTATCGCTTTAGTTCCTTATCAAAAAAGGGCAGATATTTTAAAATAATCTCTCTCTCATCCTCTTCCAACTTCAGCACGAGCAGGATGAAAACATAACTGCATACCACCAACAGCGCTCCCGCCGTAAGTCCCGCAAACGTTGGAATCGTCAGCAGCCACTCTCGTGCAGCCAAAAGCAGCAACGCCGACAATAATCCCGCGACCACAGGTTTCCATAGTGCTTTGCCAAACGGGTGAATTTTCAAGAGATGACGTATTTCAACTAAACGGAGTGTTGAGAGAAGCGCAAAGAGCATCAGCGTTGCAAGCGCTGCGCCATTCAGCCCCATACGCGGAATCAAGAGAAGATTGAGTACAACTTGCAGTGCGAGAGCACCGAGAGCGTTGAAGAGGCTGAGGCGCGCATAGCCGGTCATGGCAAGCACTGTGGAGGAGAGGCCAAAGCAAGCTTGAAGAAACGAGGCTGCGGTTAACAGAAGCAGCGCGATAGTGCCTCCGGTGGCAAAGCGAGCGCCAAATACCGCAAGCACCTGTTCGGGCAGCGCGATAAAGAGAATCGCTGGAGGAAGAACAACCACCACAATCCAGCGCGTCACCATTTTATAGATACGCCCAATCTCCGCTGTTTGATGTTGAGCGTGCAGATCGGCAATCATTGGTGCGGCAATACCGGCAAAAGCGAGAAGCACGGAGCGGATAAGCCCCGCAGTTCGTGCAGCAGGATGGTAAAGACCGACGGTAGCTGTATCGGTCAACATCCCGAGCATCATTACATCGAGCCAGTGGCTCATCATGCTCAAAAGCGAGACCACCATAAAGGGCAGTGCGTACGCAAGCATCGCCTTATCCGTGCAGGCATGCAGAATATCCGCCGGAAGCACGCCGCTGATGCGGGCGAGGGAAGGGCGAATCCACAAAAACGCACCAATTCCTGCCAGAGCAAAGGGGAAAAAGAGCGCGGCATCAGCACCTGCCGTATAACGAAAAAGTATTGTCAAAAGCAGCAACAGAAGCGGACTGAGTATTTGCGTAGCAATAATTTTAGGCTTGAGCTGCTTGACGCTCTGGGTAACATGGCCGAAGAGCACGGTCGCGACATTGAAGGGAATCGCCGCCGCATAGCAGCAGAGTGTAAGCTGCAAAAGTCGGCTGTCATTCACTCTGTCATTCATTGTACCATCAAAACCTCTACCGTTAAGCAGTGATGCGAGATCTCCAGAGAAAAGCATCAGCACCAGCATCACAAAAAATGAGAGCATCAGCGCCGTTTTAAGGGCAGATGCAATTGCCATTTTTTGCCGAAGAGCATCGTTACTGTAGAGGTTGACAAAGCGCAGGATAGCCGAATCGAGCCCGGCAAGAGCGATAACCTCGGCAATCTGAATAATGGCGATGGCAAGAGCATACACTCCAAGCGCCTCCACGCCAAGCAGACGCGCGACAACAAGATTGTAGCCAAACCGTGCCACCTGCCCGAAAAGATACCCCGCAAAGGAGAATCCTGCCTGATCGGCGATGACAGCATTGCGGTTCATGGTCGATGCTCCTGCCAGGCGTTGTGCAGCTCACGCTCCATGTCGGCGGCGAGCACATCCCAACTATGCTGCCGAGCGAATGCCTGCCGCGCCTCTCGTCGCCAATCAACAAGAGCGTGCGGTACCATGCACAGAAACTCGTTGTGCGACGAGGCAACATGCACCACCTCCCTCGCCCGCTCCACTGCACTGCAATAGTTCATCGAGAGCACTGGCACGCCTGCCGCTGTATATTCGTAGAGCTTGTTCGGATGCGAAACCTCTTTCAGCCTGTTCGAGAGCAGCGGCATCAGCGCCAGATCGAAGTGCTGCACCCACTCGGGCAGCTCCGCATAGGCAATCTTCCCGAAATAATGGACGTTTGGCAACGTGTTTATAGCAGACTGTTTGTGCCACCACTCATGTTCATAAGCGGGACCCAGCAGCACAATATGATACTCTGGAAAAGCGCCAGCAGTCGCGGCAAGCAATGGAATATCAAGCCAATCCATCGCTCCGGCATAACCGAGAATTGTGCCATTGAGCGCAGCAAGCGGCGCAGGCTTTTGTAAACGAGGAGTTGCAAAATGACTGAACTCCACGCCATTGCCGAGTTCGACAATGCACACATCCTGCGCCACATTGACACGGCTGGTCAGCTCACGGCTGACGCTGAAGATGAGCTGCACCTGTTCGAGATAGCTATCGAGCCAGCTCTTCAGCCACGCTGGACTTCCAGGAAAGGCAAGATGATCGTCGTTGGCATCATAAAAGCGGAAGCGGCACGGCAGACACGATGCCACCTTGCCCCAATAGGGATTGCTCAAACCGATAATTCGATCGGAGAAGCCAAACCCCAACAGCGTCACCCAGAAGAACATCAGCGCAATGCCGGGCAGAGAGAGAAGCAGGCGGAGAAACGGCATATCGAGCAGGCGAGCAATTGAAAAGGGAACGCTCTTCAAAAATGGAACCGTGACCACCCAGACATTTCCCCGCCGAACGGGAAGCCAGTGATGGCTTCGCCCCAACGCAAAGGGTTCGATAAAAAGAATGCGCCAATTGTCGGAAAAACGCGCCAGCAGCCGCTGTTTGCGAGTTGAGAGAAAATCCCACTGTATTTCGGAAAACCAGACAAGCCTGATCGGGCTGCGGGTGGCTCCCCTATCGGACGGCAAGTTCATAGATCTGCACTTTTTCATACCATGCCCGCAACAGCGGCTTCACTCCGGTAAGATAAAACAACGGCTTGCGGATACGAAACTTGGCGCTGCGCACAACAGCAAAACCCGCGCGGCTGAAAAGCGAGCACGCCGCACTGCGCGTCATCTCATGAAAATGGTCAGGGCTTGCAAGATATGATGGTTTCCAGAGCGGCATGGAGAGAAAAAGACGCGCATCCGGCCCTGCAAGAATCTGCTTGATTTCAAGGAGAGCGTGCAGCGGATTGTAGAGATGCTCCAGCACCTCAAAAGCCGTCACCACGCGAAACGAACCTGAGAGCGGTTCAATGTCGAGATCAACCGCTGTGTTCGTAAATGAGCAACCAAACTGCTGCTCCAGCAATGCGGTAAAGGGCGTTCGATCGCCCACATCAAGCCCGCCGAGCACTGCGCCGGAGAGCGAGGAACCTCTCAGAAATTTGAGCGTTCTCTTCCAGCGAATCTGGTGAGCGAAATCATTGAGATAGTTGCTGTCAATGATGGTTCTGCATCTATTTTTCATCGCCCTCCCCGATAGTGCGTCAGCAAACTGCCGAAAAGACGCAGGGGCAACAAGAGAACGTAGAGCACCATGCCGTGCCATGCGCCATGCTTTTTGAAGAGACGCAACGCGCCTGCACTTTTTTTCAGAAGCTTCTGGAAAGGATGGCCTGCAAGCGAAGCCGACACTTTGTGCCAGATTTTTGATGAAGGAACATACTCGATACGTTTGCCCAATGCTCGCACACGAAGAGAGAGATCGACATCCTCCGCGTACATCGCGAAATTCTCATCAAAACCGCCAATCTCCGCAAAATCGCTGCATCGCATGGCAAAACAGCAACCGGTTGCATAGCCGGTAGAACTTGGACGGTTAAACACTGGAGCATCTTTCTGCCTGAGCCCGACATGGCGGATCAATCCGGTTGACAACTTGACAATGCCGCCGGCATACCAAAGAATATCGGGACGATCCCAGTAGAAAATTTTCGGTACTGCAATACCAACGAACGGCTGAAGACGCAGTGTTTCAAAAAGTGGAGCAGAAAAACCGGCATCAACAACAGTGTCGTTATTCAAAAAAATGACGAACTCCGCTTGCATCTCCAGAACACGCCTGAAGCCTGCATTGTTTCCCGCTGCATAGCCGATGTTTTTGGGCAAACAAAGCAACTCGACTGCGGGAAAGCGTTGGCGAATCTTCTCAGGCGAACCATCCGTTGAGCCATTATCCACCACAAGCACCCGGCACTCAGGCGACAGAAACGCCACAAGTGATTCAAGGCAAGCAATTGTCTCCGGCGCGCCGTTCCAGTTCAGAACGACAATGCAACTCTTTGGAAGCATCGTCACCTCCTCGCTATGGTATCGAGAAAGCTGCCTGCGGACGCAGCAAAGCGCTCCCACGAAAATTCACGCTGAAACGCCTCGATTGCCGGCCGCATGGAGGTAACATGCTCCCGACGAGCGAGAAACTCCTCCACCGCTTCAGCCAAACCTTCAGGCGATGCATCACGGGCAATCCAGCCGGTTTCACCATGACACACCATTTCAGGCAAAGCTCCCACCGGCGTAACGATAACCGGCACACCGTGACCATAAGCAAGCTGCACCACGCCCGACTGCGTTGCTCTGCGATAGGGCAGAACCACCGCATCAGCAGCCGCAAAAAAGAGTGCCGTCCGCTCTGGAGCAACATAGCCAGAATAGAGATCGACATTTCTGCTGATATCAAGTTTTTCGGCAAGTCGGCGATAACGATCAACGTTCTCATAAAAATGACCAGCCACAATTAGGCGCAGCGCAGGCTCCCGTTGCAATATTGCTGGTATCGCACGAAGCAAGATATCGAGACCTTTGTAGTGACGAACGTAGCCAAAAAAGAGCAGCACTGGAGAGTGAGCATCAAGATTGAACGCACTGCGCGCGTCAAAAGAGGAGAGCTGCTCAGCGTCCGGTTGATACGCTGGATGAAAAAGTGTGAGCTGAGGAGTGCCCGGCATGGCAGCACTCACCTGACGCGCGACCGCTTCCGAAAGCGTCAAGAAACCGTCAGAAGAAGCAGCGAGCAACCTCTGCATGATCGGTTCAAAAAAAAAGGATTCATGGGAAGAGAGGTTGTGAAGCAACACCACCATTCGGATGCCAGTGAAACGACGAAGCACAAAACAGAGCGGAGCAAGTAAGCCTGTCCAATAAGCAACCAGCAAAATATCGGGCTTCAGCGATGTGAGATGGCGGATAGTTTCTTGCCATGTGAAGGGATTGTACAACACCAATTGCGCGTCTTCTTGCAACGTGGCTTCGGCATTTTTTGCGATAAAATCGGGGTAAAGCTGTTTGAAAGGCACCGCAACAACATCATGCCCTTGCTTGCGAAGAGCAGCCTCCAGAAGTCCGCTGAAACGGGCTATACCTCCCTTCAAAGGGAAAAAAGGAGATATAAGCGCAATACGCAAAACTACACTTCTCCAAAACCCTGATCAAAAAACTCCACCAACTGACGGGCAGCCTCTTCAGCATCTTCGCCATCGAGCTTCAGCGTCAACTTCGTGCCTTTCGGAGCGGCAAGGCTCATAACACCGATAATGGATTTTGCATTAATTTGCGTACCCTGCATTTCGATAAAAAAATCGGATTTGAAGCGCGAGGCAAGTTTCACCACCGCAGCCGCAGGCCTGGTATGCAGCCCAGCCCTGTTTTTCACAACAACGTCCTTAACAATCACGAGGCTCTTATCCTTTTTTTCAATGATTTACAAGATTTTCACCATTGCAATCTCATCGCATGCCATCAACTTCGGGCAGTGAGTGCAATCCTTCCATATTTTCTGTGGAAAATACTCTTTTCTAATATCGATATAGCCCAACCGGCTGAAAAATTCACGACTCAAGGTGAGTACAAACACTTCGCAAACGCCCTCTTCATGCAAAATAGCCTCCGCCTTTTCCACTAACAGACGCCCAATTCCCTGTCGTTTATATTGGTTGAAAACAGCAAGCGAACGTATTTCAGCAAGTTTCTCGGTATAAAATGCAATAGCACAGCACCCAATCACCTCACCGTTATATTCTGCGACAAAAAAGTTACGAATATTCTCAACAATATTATCAGGCGAACGCTCCAGCATAATGCCCTGGCTTGCATACTCTACCGTAATTGCAGCAATTGCGCAAGCATCCTCAAGACGCGCATATCTGACAAATGGTTCAGCCTGTTGCATTATCCAACTCCTTCCTCTGCTGGTTCTGCAGTTCTGATACGCCCCGACACCTCACGCCACAGCTCATCCTTCAACTCCTTGATGCCCTGCCCTGAAACCGCTGAAATCGGCAGCACCGCTAAAGAGGTGTCAAGTACTGGAATTTCAATATCTTCAGCAGCAATATCCATTTTTGTAATCACCACCATGCGTGGCTTGTGGAGCAAACCTTCGTCAAATTTCGCAAGCTCACCAAGCAGCGTCTGATACTCAAGAGCGATATCGGGCGAATCGGCAGCAATCAGAATTGCAAGAATTTTGGTACGCTCAATATGGCGGAGAAACTGCAAGCCAAGCCCTTTACCCTCAGCCGCACCCTCAATAATGCCGGGAATATCAGCCATCACAAATGATTTGTACTCCTCGTAACGCACAATACCGAGATTCGGCACCAACGTTGTAAAGGGGTAATCGGCAATTTTAGGTTTTGCGGCACTGATAACGGAGATCAACGTGGATTTTCCTGCATTAGGAAATCCGACCAGACCAACATCAGCCATAAGCTTCAGCTCCATCTGGAGCGTCAGCGATTCACCAGACTGACCGGGCTCGGCAAAACGTGGCGCCTGACGAGTTGGCGTAGCAAAGTGCTGATTTCCGCGCCCACCTTTGCCGCCTTTAGCAATCAGCAGCTCCTGATCTTCGCCCGTCAAATCGGCAATAATTTCCTGAGTCTCAGTATTTCTGACAATGGTACCGCACGGCACATCAATAACAATATCAGCGCCATCTCTGCCGGTTTTACGTGCGCCTTGCCCATGAACACCACGAACAGCGATATATTTATTTTTATACTTGAAATCGAGCAGTGTCGTCAACTGCGGATTGGTTCGCAACCACACATGACCACCACGCCCGCCATCGCCGCCATCGGGACCGCCTTTTGGCACATACTTCTCGCGGCGAAAACTCACACACCCTTTACCGCCGTCTCCGGCTTGCACAAATATCGATGCACTATCAACAAACTTCACTCACACACCTGCCTTTTGAATAATCTATCGCTTTACCTACCTTGAAAACCTACCTTGAAAAATAATCATCACAACACTAAAACTTCTGAACAACTCATGGCAGCATCACACGCAAAAAAAACATCTGGAACCCCCTCAATCGAAGAGCTGCTTTCGCGGCTTGAAGAGATTACCAGCATCATCGAAAATCCTGAAACAGGACTTGAAGGCTCTATAAATCTCTATGAAGAGGGGCTGAACGTTGCCGAAAACTGCAAAAAACGTCTTCAGGATGTTCGCAAAAAAATTGAGGTTATCAATCCTGAACTTGAAAAAAGCATGACCGAAACACCGCGCATCAAAGACTTGTTCGACAGTGAAGCTTGAAGCCATATTACGCTTCAAGCTTCTTTAACAACACATCGTTCACCATTTGCGGATTCGCTTTGCCCTTCATACGGCTCATGCACTGCCCCACAAAAAAGCCAAGCAGCTTGGTTTTACCACCACGATATGCCGCAAGCTGACCGGGATTTGCATCGAGAATTTCCTGCACAACCGCATCAATTGCACCAGTATCTGACACCTGCGCAAGACCATCACGCTCAACAATTGCCGCTGGCGTTGCAGCGTCGGTAAGCATAATTTCAAACACCTGCTTGGCAATGGTATTGCTGACAACGCCCTCACCAATGAGACGGATCAAGCCACCAAGGCGATCGGGACGAATCGAAAACTCCGCAATATCAATATATTTCTCTTTCAGCGTCCGCATCACCTCACCCATCACCCAATTCGACGACACTTTGGCATCACCCGAAATACGGACGGTCTCCTCAAAATAGTCGGCAACCTCGC
Organism: uncultured Chlorobiaceae bacterium; assembly: GCA_903874585.1. Lineage (GTDB taxonomy): Bacteria > Bacteroidota > Chlorobiia > Chlorobiales > Chlorobiaceae > Chlorobium. Next base: position 8,763 of record CAIQSY010000278.1, read on the forward strand.
GCTCAACCGTCAGTACTGCGGCATCGTAAGCGGGAATAGCATACTCGCTGGCAAAACGAAGCGCACGCACTTCAGGAAACTCCGGCAGCTCAAGCCGTATGCGTTCAATCATCTCCTCATCAACAAGCACCGGCACCAGATCGGGATCGGGGAAATAACGGTAATCATGGGCGAACTCCTTGCCGCGCATGGAGCGGGTTTCACCCTTATCGGCATCCCACAACCGCGTCTCTTGAATGATAATACCACCATTGTCGAGAATTTCACGATGGCGTTCAGCCTCAAATTCAATGGCTTTTTCAACATTCTTAAAAGAGTTCATATTCTTGATCTCGGTGCGCGTGCCATACTCCGTCGCTCCTGTAAGTCGCAACGAAACGTTGGCATCGCAACGCAGACTCCCCTCCTCCATATTGCCATCCGAAATACCGAGATATTTCACAATCTGACGCAGCTTCTGGAGATACGCAGATGCCTCTTTTGATGTGCGGATATCGGGATAGCTCACAATTTCAAGCAGCGGAACACCGCTCCGATTAAGGTCGATATAGGTCTCTTCGCCAATATCGTGGATTGACTTGCCAGCATCCTCTTCGATGTGAATCCTGATCAGCCGTATATCTTTTTCGCCCTCGCCAGCATCAATAACGAGATGCCCCTCGTTACATATTGGCTCTTCAAACTGAGAAATCTGGTAACCTTTCGGCAAATCGGGATAAAAGTAGTTTTTACGGGCAAGCACCGAATGCGGAGCGATACCACAACCTGTTGCAAGTCCAAGCTTTACAGCATCTTCAACCACCCTACGGTTCAGCACCGGCAGCGCACCTGGAAGAGCAAGACAAACTGGACAAACATTGGTATTGGCATGTTTGCCAAACTGTGCCGAGCAACCACAAAAAGCCTTGCTCACGGTATTGAGCTGACAATGAACCTCAAGACCAACCACTAATTCATACTTCATCGCAAAAATTATCGTTATTGAAAAACACTGCGTTAACAGCGTTTTTATTGATACAAGAAAAACTTATCAGTACGGATTATAGGAAAACTTTTGACCGCCAACAGTTGCTTCAGCCATCACACCAGCTTTGGGAAGGATAAAAACCGCCACACCGTTGGAATAGTCCGTATTGGTTGCCACCGCCGCCGTCACCACAATTGCCGCAACTTGAGCATTAAACTCAAAATTGCCTTTTTTGAAAGCCTCAAGCTCCTGCTGACCACGGAAAAAAACAATTTCAGAAAACGATTGTCCACCAAGCTGAGGACCAACATTCATCTGGGTGATTGAAGAGCGCCCGACAAGCGCACCATGTTCATACACAAACCCTTTGCCATGCCCCCCACCGACCAGAAAAAATCCACCTTTAAAAACATCAGGAAAGACTGCATAACCATAAGCGTTCTCAAAATAGCGAGCAAGCCAAGGCGCACTTACCTTGAATGACTCAACCGATGCCTTCGCCCGCTCCTCTGCTGAAGGGTCCCATCCAGCTTGAGCAACAGAGGCAAACGAACTTGCGAACATAAACAGCAGCGCAAACACTCTCATCATCTTCATCATCATCGGTTCACCGTATTTTTGGTTGAATAAGGTTGAATGTACAAAATTAGCCAGACTGTTAAACGTTATGAAGTAAGGGCGTATAGCAATACGCCCCTACGCGTCATCATTCAATTTATAATATGATCATTTTCGGTATCTACCCACCAACTTCAAGCTCGCGTTTCAACGCTTCACGCTCGATTTCGAGACGACGGATTTCGCGGTTGATGCGATCAAGCTCTTCCGGACTGCTGTCGATTTCAAGCCGGAGACGCGATGATGCCTCGTCTATCAGATCTATGGCTTTGTCGGGCAGAAAGCGATCGGCAATGTAGCGGTTCGAGAGCTCAGCAGCCGCCACAAGTGCGGCATCTTTGATGCGCACTCCATGATGGATTTCGTATTTCTCTTTCAGACCGCGCAAAATTGAAACCGTGTCTTCCACGCTTGGCTGATCGACCACGACGGTCTGAAAGCGGCGTTCAAGTGCGGCATCCTTCTCGATATGCTTGCGGTATTCGTCGAGCGTTGTGGCTCCGATACAGCGCAGTTCGCCGCGAGCAAGTGCTGGCTTGAGAATATTGGCAGCATCCATTGAACCTTCGGCGGAACCAGCGCCCACAAGCAGATGGAGTTCGTCGATAAAGAGAATAATCTCACCATCGGCGGACTGAACCTCTTTGACAACAGCTTTCAGGCGTTCCTCAAACTCTCCACGAAACTTCGCACCGGCTACAAGCTGGGCAATATCAAGCGCAGCAATCTGCTTGCTTTTCAGGTTTTCAGGCACATCGCCAGCGACAATGCGTTGGGCAATTCCCTCGACAATCGCGGTTTTGCCAACGCCGGGTTCACCAATAAGCACCGGATTATTCTTGGTACGACGGCTGAGAATCTGCAACACACGGCGAATTTCATCATCGCGCCCGATAACAGGATCGAGTTTGCCTTTACGAACCTGATCGTTCAGGTTGCGCGAATATTTTTTCAGTGAGTTGTAGGTCTCTTCGGCGTTCTGGCTGGTGACGCGCTGCGTACCTCGAACGGTTGTGAGCACTTTGAGAATTGCATCGCGGCTGAATCCTGCATCGCGCAACAGGCGCGACACGGCAACCCCAGCTTCGCTTAAAGCGATCAGCAAATGCTCTGAGCTGATATAATCATCCTTCAAATTCTCCGCCTCTTTGAGCGCCACATCAAACACCTTGCCAAGGTTCTGCGAGAGATACTGCCCCGAAGCCGACGCGCCGGTAACGCGCGGCAGGCGCTCAATTTCACGATCGAGCGCGGCTTGCAGCATTTCTGCAGAGGCTTCGAGCTTCTGCGCTATCTGAACAGCAATACTGCTTTTATCATCGAGCATCGCGTAAAGCAGATGCTCCGGCTCTACCTGCTGATGCTGACGGCTGCCGGCGAGTGTGGCTGCCGACTGAAGCGCCTCTTGCGCTTTCAGGGTAAATTTGTTCGGATCAAACTGCATGGATTCAAGAGTTTAGCATTGATTAATTCAATTCACGAACGAGAGGTATCATCACTTATTGATTCAGGCATATTTTTCACCAAAGCACCCACCACAAGCTTGATAATTTCAGCACCAGTCGAAATCAGCTCAACGCTTTTCTCCTGAATATGGCGCTGCGTATCAAGCTGCTCCTTGAAGAGTTCCACAGAATCGGGATCATAATCACCGCCACTCACATAATCATCAATCACCTCTTCAGCTTCAGCAAATGGCAAGCTGAATACCTTGAGTCCCAGCTTTGCCCGTTCAAGAGAGTCGAGTGCTTTTTTATCGCTATTCTGCTGTTCCATAATAACTTATTCTATTTTTTAGAAACCATTAGTTTTTGAAACTAACCCTGAAATTAACCCTTATTGAGAGC
>CAIQSY010000279.1 GCA_903874585.1 uncultured Chlorobiaceae bacterium
GCTCCGCCACCATCTCCTGCTCCAGCACCCCCTCCAACACCCCCTCCAACACCCCTTCAAGCGCCAGCAGCTTTTTCACGCGGTTGTAAAACTCCTCCACCTCGCCAAGCGAGTAGGTGTTGGAGAGGCTCAGCATCGGCTCGCGATGAATAACCGCGGGAAACTCCTTCGTAATCGTGCCACCAACACGCTGCGAAGGGCTATCAGGCGTTACCAGATCGGGGAACTGCCGCTCAAGCTCGATAAGTCGTTCAAGGAGCTTATCGAACTCGTGATCGGAAATTTCCGGTTTGGCGTCGATATAATAGAGGTGATTATGGCGATTAATGTCGGTGCGAAGCTGCGCAATGAGCTCGGCAGCTTGAATAATGTCGATCATGGTATGATGAATTTTCTGCCCTGAAAAGTATCCAAATTTAGAGATGTACCGAAGAGAGCGCCCAGCCAGCCAGATTTTTAAGAAAACCGATTGAACCCTGTACTCCAAGTTTTGTCCATGTGGCGGTCAGCACTTTGGGATAACGCGCCGCAACGCGCAACATCACCATCACAAGCTCATCAATCTTCAGCTCATCACGAAACATTGCCTGACGATAGCGCGGCGGCAATTCGTCGAGCACAATCATCACTTCATTCATTAAATCGTTGACAAAATTTGGCTCATCCGTCGTGGAGTTGAAGCACATGTATTTCATAAGATTTGCCATCGACGCCACGTTTGGCTCATAGGCGTTTATCTTTTCGAGATGCTTTTTCTTCAATTTGCCGGTGCTGAGTGCGTCATCGAGGTCGGCGGTAAGATGATGGAGGTTGCGCACCATTGAGCCTAAACCGCAGAAAGTGAGCGGTGAACCAAGAGAGGCAGCATCACCAAAGAGCAAAATATTGTCAGCAGCAATCTCGCGCGTACAATTAAAACCATCATGAAAATATGCCGGAATAATACCATAAACCGGACGGTGGATAACAAAGGTATCGGAGAGCTTTTTGTATTCTGACAGCGTTCGGAAATAGGTGTCGAACAAGCCAAGCAACGACTTGTCGTTCGGAGAATCCACGTCGTCATAAAAGAAGAGATAGGTAATGTACTCCAAACCTTTCGCAGGAAATCCCTCCCAGATAAGCTGGCGTCCGGTGCCGGAACTCATGTCGGCAGCTCCAGTGCTGACGAGAATTTCACCCGTCTCGAAATCAGCATCCGCAAATCCGCTGGCGATAGTACCAACCGTTGGGCAAACGTGCGTTTGCGGCTTCCCCTCATTGAGTTGCAACGCAATGGGCGAAAGAATGCCCATAACATCAACCAGCACGCGGGTTTTGTAATAGAAGACACTCCCCTGCCGATCCTCCATTTTTACAACAACATATCCATCACCCTGATAGCAGCAGAGAAAGGTGTGACCGGCAAGTGTGCTGCTGCCCGCAACGGCATCAACCTTCGCTTTTGCCAAACCGAGCAGCTTATCGGCATCAACCGCACAATCGAGCACATTCTCCATCACCAACCGTTTCTGGCGACCATCTGGCTGATAAAACTCCACCCAGCCATTCCGATAGTGGCGCACAATAACCGAATCAATCTCCTGCTCGGTAAAGAGCCCGATGTCCACCAGGCGGAGCATCTCCTCGCGCGAAATATTCCAGTCGCGTGTTGACGTAGCAGGCGTCTGGCGATCAAAAATCATCACCTTACGACCATACTTCCCCGCCATTACTGCCGCATGAAGCAAACTGAGCGTTCCCCCTGCATAGATAATATCGTACTCACCACAGATCGAGGCACTTTGCGGCAAATCGTGCAATGGCAGAATCACCTGCTTTGGCGGCTGTTGCACACGCTGCCAGTAATGGTCAAGTTCGATAATGCGCTGCAAATGCTGTTCGCCATCGGGAAGGGTTGAAAATGCGCGATAAAGCGAAGGTTTCGACTGTTTAATACTCTCAAGTAACAACGCCATAGCGATTTAAAATAGTGGAAAAGGGTGAAGTAAACGTGAAGTAAGCATCAGGCAAGCTCTCCAAAAGATGTGCGTAAACGATCGCGATCAATTTTGCCATCAACCAGATGAATCCGTCTTGCCGCACGATCAGCAAATGCTTCGTCGTGAGTCACCACAATAATGGTTTGATTCATCTCGCGATTCAGGCGATCAAAAAGCTGATAAACAATATTGCCTGAACGCGAATCGAGGTTACCGGTTGGTTCATCGCCCAGCAGAATTTTTGGCTCATTGGCAAGCGCACGCGCAATGGCAACCCGCTGCTGCTGCCCGCCCGACAACTGGCTTGGCTTGTTGGTATATTTGTTCTGCATGTCAACCATGTCGAGCAATTGCATCGCCCGCTCCTTAATTTCCTTGCGAGTGCGACGACCGTTGATCATCATCGGCATACTGACATTCTCGACAGCGTTAAATTCCGGCAGCAAAAAGTGAAACTGGTAGATAAAACCTATTTTTTCATTCCTGATACGGTTCATCTCCGTCTCATTTTTCTCAGTAATCTCATCACCATCCAGCCACACTTTGCCAGAGGTCGGCTTATCGAGTCCACCCATCAGATAAAGCAGCGTTGATTTGCCGGAACCTGATGGACCAGTAATGGCAACAAACTCACCTGCTTTTACCTCCAGCGACAGATTTGGAATAATGGTCTGGCGGATAGCCTTGGAGAGACCAAGCTCCTTACGGATATTTTCGAGTCTGAGAATAGTTTCAGCCATCAGTTGGCAAGCATCATGGTATTCAAAAATAAGAGTTGTGATGCTGTAATATAAATGAAAAAAGCACAACGCACAGTGGCTTATAATAAGAAAAAAGAGATGAATGCGTGAGTGCTATTTACAGCAAGAGCAATCGATAAAAACGCTGCCGCAACAAAATGGAACAGATTGCACAGCTTTACGGATAATCCTGCCGAGTTGGACGCACCACAAGATCGCTGATATGGACGTGTGGCGGCTGACTGACAATGCAGTA
>CAIQSY010000280.1 GCA_903874585.1 uncultured Chlorobiaceae bacterium
ATACTATTGTGACTTTTTTATAGATAGATTTGATGGTTTAATGTGCAGTATTGAATTGATTATTCTTCTATTTTAATCAAAATTTTAATGATTTAAAATATTGATTAAGTGATGACTTTTGAGACTCTTTATCTTCAATAAGTTCAAAAGTAAGATTATGAGCTTCAGGAGTAAAAAGAGAGATAACAGCGACTTCAGCCACATCGCTTCTGCGGATAGAGCCGGTTGTTATGGTGTCGCCCGTGCCGAAAATCATGGAGTGCATCAGCGGGTCGCCATCAATCAGACCACCCGGTCGGAGAATGGTGTATGAAAATCCAGGCTCACCAAAAAGCTTGCGAACCTCGTTCTCCCCTTCAAGCTTCATGGTGAGTACCTGACCATATTTATTAAGAGGATGTTCGGGTTTGGTTACAGCCAGAGAGCTGATAAGAATAAAGTGCTTGATGCCTTGTTCCTTCGCAAGCGTTGCCATCCTCTTGACGCCGTCGCGGTCGATAGCCGATGGTGGAGGCGATGCGGGATCCATCACATTGCCACCAATCGCACAGATAACTGCATCAATATGGCGCAGAGAAGACCTGATCTCTTCCGGGTTTTCGATAGAGCCAATGCTCAATTTGTCAATGATTTCCGGTCCAAAAACCTCTACCGCTTTTGTGCCGGATCGTACAAAAAGATGATGATCAATATGATGACTTTGCAGGCGTTTTACCACCCACGCGCCCGTTCTGCCAGTAGCTCCAGCAACCAGAACTGTACCGTTAAATGATGTCATGGTGAATATGTTTATGTGTTTTATGATGAAAGAGGTGCTTCGATTTTTTCTTGTTGCAGAATACAAAATATTTGGCAGGAGATGTTATGGGCACTTCGACAGGCTCAGTGACCACACTTCGATACGGCCTTGCGGCCTACTCAGTGACCGATTTGGGTATAACGGTATATTCATGGACGCCGAGTAGCGCGATGCGCGTATCGAGGCGGAATCAACGATCGCACTGAAACAATGCACAGTGTACGTCAGGAAAAGAGCGTATCTTGTTTTTCTATGTTGGCAGTGGTGAGTGAACCACTTATTTTTCAGTAATTATATTTTACTTATGACGACACAAGAATATTCGGTGGATACAACGGCTGAACGATTTCAATCATGCGTTTGCCCTGATGCGGATCGGTTTAACGGTACGTTGATGGTATGCAGAGAAGTTTAACCAGCTATCACGCGAAATACTTTGCTTACGAGCTCACACGAAGCCGTGCTGCAGATGATCAAGGTAAATTCACCGCATCGCTGCAGAATGCCACGGTGGACTTAAATCCTCATCAGGTTGAAGCTGCGCTTTTTGCCTTCAAGTCACCGCTCTCCAAAGGCGCACTGCTTGCCGACGAAGTTGGGCTTGGCAAAACCATTGAAGCATGTATCATTCTCTCCCAAAAATGGGCAGAGCGCAAACGCAAGCTTCTCATTATCGCTCCGGCAAACCTCCGTAAACAGTGGAATCAGGAACTTGCCGACAAGTTTTTTTTGCCGTCAACCATTATTGAAGCAAAATCCTTCAATCAGATTATCAAGAGCGGCAAGCTCAACCCCTTCGAGCAGAACGAAATTCTCATCTGTTCATACCAGTTCGCACGCTCTAAGGAATCTTACCTCCGGCAGGTGCAATGGGATCTTGTGATTATTGATGAAGCGCACCGCTTGAGGAACGTCTATCGCCCCGACAACAAAATCGGCAAATCCATCAAGCGCTCCCTTGCCCATACCCAAAAAGTCCTGCTCACCGCAACCCCGCTGCAGAACTCCCTGCTCGAACTGTACGGGCTGGTCAGTATTATTGATGACTACACCTTCGGTGACCTCAAAAGCTTCAAATCAAACTATGCGCGGATCGGTGATGGCGAACAATTTGCCGACCTCAAAGAGCGCCTCAAACCAGTCTGCAAACGCACCCTTCGCCGTCAGGTGCTCGAATACATCAACTTCACCAATCGGCTGGCCATTGTCGAAGAATTCTACCCCTACCAGGAAGAGCAGAAACTTTATGACGATGTCTCCGACTACCTGAGAAGCGACAAGCTCTATGCACTCCCGGCAAGCCAGCGGCACCTCATGACCATGATTTTGAGGAAACTCCTCTCCTCATCCACCTTTGCCATACAGGGAACGCTCCAGAAACTTGCCAACAAACTCGAAGCGCTTCTTGAAGGCCAGGCAGACATCCAGTTAGACGACATTGCCGAGGAGTATGAAAGTTTCGATGAACTTGCTGATGAGTGGAATGAGAGTGAAGAACCACAGCGCAAAGAGCCTGAACCAATTCCTTTAGAAGAGCGGGCCCTCGCTCTCGAAGAAAAAGAGAAACTGCAACGATTTGCCGCACTTGCCAGCACAATCCAGAAAAACTCCAAAGGCGTAAAGCTGGTTACAGCCCTCACCAAAGGCTTTGAAAAATTGCAGGAACTCGGTGCAGCCAAAAAAGCCATCATCTTCACCGAATCAACCCGAACCCAGCAATACCTCAAAGAGATCCTTGAAAATCAGGGTTATACCGGTCAGATTGTGCTCTTCAATGGCACAAACAATGACGAACACTCCCGCTCGGTTTATGCTGAATGGCTACAGCACCATGCAGGTACCGACCGCATCAGCGGCTCGCACAGTGCCGACAACCGCCAGGCCATAGTTGACTGGTTTCGTGATGAGGCCACCATCATGATCGCCACCGAAGCTGCAGCAGAAGGAATCAATCTTCAGTTCTGCTCCCTCGTTGTCAACTACGACCTCCCCTGGAACCCCCAGCGGATAGAACAGCGCATTGGCCGCTGCCACCGCTACGGCCAAAAGTTTGATGTTGTCGTCATCAACTTTCTCAACAAAGCCAACGCTGCCGACCAAAGAGTCTACCAACTGCTCGATGAAAAGTTCAAGCTCTTCAGCGGAGTATTCGGAGCCAGCGACGAAGTGCTCGGTGCCATTGAAAGTGGCGTTGACTTTGAAAAGCGGATTGCCAGAATTTATAAAGAGTGCCGCACCTCACAGGAAATTCAGGAAGCATTCGACACCCTCGAAGCATCGTTTGAAGAAGAGCGGCAGCAGAAACTCGACAACACAAAACTGCAACTGCTTGAAAACTTTGATGACGAAGTTCACCAGAAACTCCGCGTCAACCTTCAGCAGGGCAAAGAGTATCTCAATATGTTCGAGCAACGCCTGTGGGGCATAACAGAATGGGCGCTCAACGGCAACGCCGACTTCCATCCCGAAGCATTCTCCTTCACCCTGAAAGCAAATCCCTTTCAGAACCCTGCCATTCACCTTGGGGATTACCAGCTTCTGAAATCAGCGACCGAACGCAAAAAATCGGAAATTGGCCTTGCTCCAACCACCAACATCTACCGCATCGGTCACCCCCTTGCTCAGTCAGTTCTGAACACCTGCAAATCCCAATCACTCGGGGTAAAGCGGATTCTCTTCGACTATACCAACACGCCTCTTAAAATATCGCTCCTTGAGCCACTGCTTGGGGAGTCCGGCTGGTTAACACTTTCACTATTGCGCATCAGCTCATTTGAAGAGGAAGAGTATCTGGTTCTCTCAGCCATTACTGATGGTGGAATACCTCTTGATGGAGAATTCTGCCAGAAGCTCTTCAGCCTTTCAGGCAGAGAGATGGAACCAGTCATAATCGAAGAGCCGGTAACAGCGGCCCTTACCTCCATTCGCACAGGGCAGAGAGAAGCCATTCTTGATGACTGCATGAAGCGCAATGCCCGCTTCTTTGATGACGAATACGAAAAACTCGACAAATGGGCTGAAGACATGAAGCTCAGCCTTGAGCG
>CAIQSY010000281.1 GCA_903874585.1 uncultured Chlorobiaceae bacterium
ACACTACTACAGCTTGATGGTGCTCAACTCCATGCTCGGCAATGGCATGAGTTCGCTGCTTAATCTGGAACTTCGCGAAAAACGAGGATTAGCGTACACCGTCTATTCATCACTCACCTTTTGTGATGATGTCACCGCACTGAACATTTATGCAGGAACCGATGGCAACAAAGCGAAAAGTACCCTTGAGCTTATCGAAAAACTCCTGAAAAGTGAAGCGCTGCTTCATCCCGATCTTGATGAGGTGGAAGCCGCAAAAACCAAACTGCTTGGCTATCATATTATGGGAATGGAGAAGATGACTCGTCGCATGTCGCAAACAGCATCCGACATCTCCTATTTTGGACGATATATTGAGCCAGATGAAAAAACTGCCGCCATCGCTGCTGTCACGATCGACGATATTGCCGAAGCCGCCCGGGAGTTACTCCATCAAGCTCGCTACTCTTCATTGCTCTACAAACCAAGCCGATAACAAAATAACGCACAGCCGACACAACAGAGTACGCAAACGCATCCAAACTCGACTTGCGATGCGGCAAGAGATTTTAAGCGATGCCCTTTAATAAAAAAGATAAATTAGTATCTTATTCACTTTTACTTTTTTCAGCATTCCCAATTAACCACAGAGAGCCTTGCAAAAGATTATCAAGAACATCAACGAAACCGAACAAAATCTGGAGATTATTCTATCAGCAGAAGAGTTTGGCAGCGAATATAACCAGGAGCTTGAAGAAGCCAGAAGAAACGTTCAAATCAAAGGATTCAGAAAAGGGCACGCGCCAATAGGCTTAGTTAAAAAGCTGGTTGGTCCCTCAATTGAGACCACCATCGCTGAAAAAATGGCATCGAAATATTTTGCCGAAATTGCTGAAGCAGAATCGATCAAACCAGCAAACCGTGCACAAATTATTGATTTCTCTTTTACAGAAGAGCAATTGACCATTCAGCTCGCTTACGAAATTCAGCCTGAATTTGAACTCAAAGATTTCAGCGGCTATACTTTTACCAAAGCGAAGTACACCGTTACTGAGGCAGATATTGAGCGTGAAATGACTTTGATTTTGAAAAGCCACGGATCACTCATCAGTGTTGATGAAGCGGCATTGTCAACAGATACGGTTATTGGCGATGTTTGGAAACTCAATGAAGCTGGCGAACCTGACGAAGAGCAGAAGACCTCAAACCACCATTTCAGCCTTGAATATCTTCCTGAAGCAAACCCATTTCGCACAGCGTTAACTGGCAAAAAAGCGGGTGAAACTGTTGCTATTGAAAACAAAGAGCTGGACGAAGAGACAGCGCCAACTCGTTACCGTGTTACCATCAGCGAAGTAAAACGACTCGAATTGCCTGAGGTGAACGATGAGCTGGTCAAAGAGATTACTCATCAGCAGTTTGAAACCGTTACTGACTTTAAAGCCGACATCACGAACCAGCTTCAAACGCATTTCAACAAAAAAGCTGAAGAGGAGCTGATCGAATCCATTTCAGCAAAAATGATTGAGGAGAATCCAGTACCAACTCCTGCATCGCTCGTTGATTCTTTTTCACACATGCTGATGGAGAATGCCAAACGCCAGATTGGTGGTAACTTCCCAAAACATTTTGATGAATCAGAGTTCCGTGAAACACTCCGTCCAAATGCAATAAAACATGCCCAATGGATGCTGATCAGCCAGAAAGTGGCGGAGACTAACAATCTGGAAATTTCGGATGAGGATATCAAAACCTACATTGAGAAACAGGCAGAAAAGATGCCCGAAGCTGAAAAAGCACAGTTGCTGGCATCATACGAAAGCCAGAACGTCAGAGAGTATGTTTCTGAAATGATTTTCAAAGAGAAAATCTACAATGTGCTGAAATCGAGCATGACCATCACTGAAGAGGAGAAAGCAATTCCTGCCACAGCCGAGGAGGAGTGAACTCTCAAGGTTTCAGCGGTACAGTTAAAAAAGCAGAAGCAGGAGTTCATTAAACCCGTGGACTCCTGCTTTTTTTATGCACTTGTGGGCTCATCAAGTATCGCCATCGCAACTGCCGAATGGCGATCGTGGGAAATGGAGATTTTGATGGATTGGTGTGCAGACGATTGGTGATCGGCTGGAGAAACATAAGGACGACCTCGCTCGTCATTCAAAATTGCAAAGCTTTTCCAGTGCATCTGGTTGGAAAAGCCTGTACCAAATGCCTTGACAATCGCCTCTTTAGCGGCAAAACGCCCCGCAATGCTCGCAATAACCTGCGGTTTTGCAAGACATAACACAATCTCCTCTTCCGTTAAAAATCGCTGAAGAAATTTTATACCGTATTGAGCATAAAGCGTTTCAATACGATCCAAATCAACAATATCAACACCAATCTCCATAGCAACTCCTGTCAATCAAGCTTGATGGTCATGGAGAGATCAAGCGCTTTAACGCTGTGCGTCAACTCGCCAAGCGAAATAAAATCAACACCTGTTTCAGCCACTTCCTTCACATTGTGCAATCCAATATTCCCTGATGCTTCAAGCAGCACCGCAACGCCGCTGCATTGAACCAATTGCACAGCCTCGCTCAGCAGTGCTGGCGTAAAATTATCAAGTAAAATAATATCCGGCTGGCATGAAAGTGCTTCACGAAGCTCCTCCAGTGAGCGCACCTCCGTTTCAATCTTGACTTCAAGCTTATGTGTTGAGCGATACGCTTTGGCACGTTGCATCGCTTCAGTAATACTTCCTGATGCATCGATATGGTTATCTTTAATCAAAATCATATCGAACAAACCAAAACGATGATTGGTGCCACCACCAATCCGAACCGCCTCTTTATCGAAATAGCGTAAACCAGGAACGGTTTTTCGTGTATCGAGAAGTTTGGCATCGGTGTGTTGCACAAGATCAACATAACCTCGTGTTTTCGTGGCAATACCCGACATGCGCTGCATAAAATTCAACGCAGTACGCTCACCAATCAGAATGGGAGCAAGTTTACCGCTCAACTCAAGAATAAGATCACCACAATTAACAACATCACCATCCTGACGATGCGCAAGAGCTGCAAGCGCTGGATCGCACGCCGCAAAAACCTGTAACGCAACCGCAACACCTGCCACAACGCCGCGATCTTTAGCGCGAATAACGGCGTACCCACCCTGCTGCGGGTCAATCGTTGCAAGTGTCGTAATGTCACCAGTATAACGATCCTCCTCAAGAGCTAACATTATCGCCCTTGCACGGCATCCCTCATAAAAATCATCGAGAGCCTTATCTTTCATAACTCTTTATCTTGAATACATTGCAAAAATCTGTTGCAGCCTTAAAGGTAGCGAATTTTATACTCTCTCAAATGATGACGCGCCTCTTTCTGGCTGATTGACCAGAGATTGTTCTGATTGGCATGGATGATTATCAATTCCGGGATTGCTGAAAACGTATAAAGAATGATGCATCAAGCCACGGAAACAGACCATTCGCTGGCAGATGAAATTGCTATATTGCACAACACTTGATAACGCACAAGATAACATGATATGACACACTATAGCCACTCATGCGTTCGGCTGGTAAACATGGTTTTTTATGCCCACCACGGCGTTCTTAAAGAGGAGCACACTGTTGGTGCAAAATATGAAGTTGATGCTGAATTGCGCTTCAATTTCACCGATGCAGCGCAACACGACGATATTACAAAAACGGTTGACTATGGCGCAGTCTATAAGGAGATCAAAAAAGCGCTGACCATGAAAAAGTACTTTCTTATTGAAGCTGTCGCTTATGAAATAGCACACGATCTGCTGAGAGATTTTGCTCTTCTTGAGCAGGTAACCATCAAAGTTCGGAAACGAAACCCACCCGTTGATGGCATCTGCGATTATGCAGAAGCCGATTACACTGCTATCCGTCGTTAAATTATGGTGATGCACAACGTTTTTATCGGAATAGGCTCGAATATTGGCGATCGCCTTCACCACTTGCAAGGAGCTGCCGATCGACTTGCGGCACTGGAGCAAACCACTATCGCCGCAATATCAGCCATCTACTTAACCGAACCTATCGGTGATAGTGAACAACATCGTTTCTACAACGGCGTCATGTTGCTTGAAACAGCTCTTGTACCCGAAGATCTTCGTCAGCACTGTAAAATCATTGAACAGGAGCTGGGCCGACCTGAGAAATATTTGCGTTGGAGCCCGCGAGTTATCGATCTTGATATTCTGCTTTATGACGATATCTGCCTGCAAACAGAAACACTCTCAATACCACATCCAGAACTACAGCAACGAAAATTCGTGCTCATCCCGCTGCTCGACATTGCTAACCCTCAGCATCCGAAAACGGGTCAGAGTATTGGTCAGCTTCTTGAAGCCTGCAACGATCAATCAGTTTTGATTAAGACGAAAAAGTCTGTAGAGATAAAAAAAAGAGGAAGTAGCGTTTAATTCTACTCCCTCTTCTCATCGAGTTAGTCAGAGGATAAGCGCAATATTGCACTCAATTGGTAAAGGTGATATTCAAATTCCCTTCGTCGAAATCAGCACCCTCGGTTTTCCGACCAACCAATACATTGGGCAGAATAATACTCTTGCGGAAATTATTGATATCAACAAGCAACTCATCGCCCTTAATATTCACATTGAGCTTTTTTACCTCAACATTTGGTAAATAAAGACTTAGCACATATTTCCCGTTGATCTTCTCAAGCTTCTGGGTTTTATCATTCGTATAGAGAATATCTGCTGGATTTTTATCACCAAACATCTCCTTACTCAGTTCATAGAGCCTGTCTGTATTGATAATTTCTGCTGTTGACTGCTTTACTTTGAAAATGGGCACCGGATAAAAACAGTTGTCAATCACTTTGAGATATTTGCTCTGAATATCAATCAGACTCTGTAAATAACTGTCTTGCGAACTTGCTGGAAGAATTTTATTAACAACGGCAGCATCAAGCTTGTAGCCAAACAGGTTGAGATACGTCTGCACTCGTAACGCCTCTTTAATAACCATATTTTCAGGATTTAACACCACTCTGAATGTGGTGATAGTCTTATCTTGAAGCATGGCATGAAGCTCTTTCATGTGATCGTTAACTTCAGGCATCAGCTTGAAAATATTTTTCTTCGGCATGAATTTGGTGAGCAGAGGTGCCGCAAAACCAATAGCTTTTGAGTGCCAGCCGCCAATTTTATCGGCATACCAGCCATAGGATTCGGGCATACCAAGCAGCCGCATTGTTTCGCCAGTAGGGGCTGCATCAACCACGACAACATCATAATTTCCCGATTTGGCAGCTTTCCAGATGTAGCGAAGACTAATCATCTCCTCCATTCCCGGCATAATAGCTAGCTCTTCAGCCACAACTTCATTAGCGCCATCATGCATCAAAATAGATGAAAAATAGGAGTAAAGCTCTGTCCAATTTTCTCTGATCTCAGAAAGAACATTCACCTCCATAGCAAACAAATTCTTCTCGACTTCAAGAGGTGTTGACGAGAGCTCTGCATTCAAAGCGTCAGCAAGGCTGTGAGCCACATCAGTACTCATAATTAAAACCCGTTGCCCTCGTCGGGCAATTGCTGTTGCTGATGAAGCTGAAACGGTAGTTTTACCTACCCCTCCTTTACCCAGGTAAAGAATAATTCTCATGTTGATAATAAAACTATTGAGTAAACTTATATCTTGACTGAACGCTTTTTTAATACTGTTACTGGCGATTTTCGGAACTCTGAGACAGACTACTACCTTCAGATAAACGTGTGCTCTCTTCAGAATCTGAGGCAATCATAATTTTTTTTCGAGGTGGCGTTGCGCTGTCGCTCGGCACAACAGGTTTGGGAGAAATATCAGCTAAATCATCGAAATTCATCATCTCTGTCACAAGAGAAGAGACGCTATCAGTGTCAGATTGTATTACTATACTTTTGCGCAATGGCATATCATGCTCTTCAATATCATCTATTGCACGTACCTTTCGTCCGGAAGTTGGAGACATTCTCTTTGTCTCAGATGCTGAATCAGCATGACTGAAACAATCATCGTTTAATGTCGCACGATCATCACTCTTGATCTTGATTTTTTTCCTGCCAGAAAAAGAATCATTATCATCATTAAAATCCCGTTGTCTCGATTGAGAGGCATCAGAATTGTCAGACTTTGCCGCCGACTTTTGACCCCGTTTCTTTCCGCTGTCACCAAAACTTGTTGATAACCGTAAAAGTTTGCCAACTGAGCCTATCATACCATCATTGCGAACCGCCGTTTTAACAAGATTCATGACAAACCGCTCAGCCTGTGGGTTGTCCGCGATATTAGTAACCAGTTCATTGATCGCCGTAATCATACCGGGAACATGTTGAAGATCGCTCTTAATCTGATCGCGAAGCTTGAATGGTGCATCACCTATCATCTCTTTTAGCGACTCCGCAACTTTTTTTAATGCAGCAGGATCGGTGGGAAGCAGATTCTCAATCCCTCTCAATGCGTCCGCAGCCGAAAATCCTTCTGCTTTTTGCTCACCACTTTGTGAGCGAGGTTGATCTTCAGATGGAGGATATCCTAAACTTGCTTTGTATTGTTCAAGTAAATCCTGACCGTACCCGATATTGCTCTCTTGCTGAATAGGATTTTGTGCATCAAAGCGAAGAGCAAAAGATTGGGGAACACAAATACTACGTGATGCCTGTAAAATAAGTGACGAAACTTTATCAGGTAGGCTTTTGCGATAATTAAGACCGAGGTTCTCCTCGATAATGGATTCAATAACGGTATGCAATCGTGTAATAAGTTCTGCTTCACGCAGCTCAACCATATCAAAAATCACATAAACCGGCTCTTTTTCTTCGCGCCGCACCTTAAAATTAAGCGTAGCAAAATCACGATCTTTATTACGACTATTCACAGAAACCGAGCCTAAATTAAATCGGTCGAGATAATCTTTATTTGAGCCTCGCGCCCACAAATACACCGCTTTATCGGTATAAATGAGATAATCCTGAAACGCAATATTACCGACTCGTTCTTGCTGTGCTTCATAAAAAACCCCATCAAAAAAAGCAATCGGATTTTCACCAGCTTCCATGAGGCTTTTCTGAAAAAACTCACTGACATCACCCTGTTCGGTCTGACCCGAAACATACAAAGATACATTAACCATTACGACATACCTGTTCAGCTTAATAACCGCGAAAAGCTCGAAGTCAAATCTATGAAAATTTTACAATAAACAGAAATTACTCAACGCACCATATCAGAGACCGAGTCATATTTTGTTCAAAAAAAAAGCAGTGAAAGTAATCATTACTTTCACTGCTCGTAATTAACGTAGATCAAAAACGCTTATTTTGCGAACTTTGACTCTACAGCTTTGGTTGGAACAGCATAACCTGTTGCCTCAGGTGAAGAACCGCGAAGGCTTGTGCCTCCACCCATGCTGCCATAAGCATTACGGTTGATTCTCATTGTGCCTTTACCTAAAGAATCAAACAACATACCTACTGTTTCCCAGTGACCCTCAACCATGACTTCAAAAATACGACCGGCTGCGGCCAGGATATCGGTAAATACACCTCCACCACTCATAAGTCCCCCTTGGAATTTTAATTATAGAAAGTTAATCAGATTTTAGAACACTATTCTTTTTCTAATCTACAGGAATTCACAAAAAAAACAAAAAAAGATTTTGCTTGAACAGATAGCTGACTTCTATTGTGAATAAAAATACGCTTATTTTTTTACATTTTTTTGAAAAGAACCTGCAAAGTTTTTAACAACTTCAGAAGCTGACACGCCGGCATCACCGACTGCGGTAGCCGCATTGCCTGTTGCATTCTCAACGGTTTCAACGGCACTTGCATATAACTCATTAGCCGTTCTTGAAGCATCTTTAACAGTAATAGCAACACGATCGATGGTTTCGCCAACCACACCACCAGTATTGCCAAGTAAATTGCCGATACCTGTAGCATCAATAACTGCACCAACAGTACCAGTCACAGTATCAAACAGGCTGCCTGCAAGATTAAGACCACCAACAACAGCACTCTGACCGGTCAACAACACACTCTCAGCAAGAAAGGTGAGGCGATCGGTAAATTCCAGCTCCTTAAAATCCTTACGTAATTTCTGATACGATTCTGACATAGCATTCTCCCTTGATAATGAGGTTCTTTTTGAGATACCTCTTTTTATAATTTATGAACTAAAACAAGCTCTTTTAGAAAATTTAAACATAAATATCGTTCAAAACAAATAAACACGCCTGTGCATACTGCGTACAATCTTACGCGTTGTTCATTTTTTGCTCCTGCTTTGAGCGGCTGAGATTTTGACGGCCAAGGTCAAAAGGAATATGAAGCCATTTATCTTTGAAAACAGCATTGCCTGGCTCAAGACCGGTAAGGCTAATTGGCAGGGTAATAATTTTCCGCTGATTACCAATCTGAACGAAGAGTTCATCGCCTGTTACCCACACGTCAATATCAACAGGATTGGCAAACATCAGCTTCAACTGCACCTCGTAAACATCTTTATTGCGGACAAACTTGATGGGCGGTTCATCATACATCATATCAGATGGATCAGTATCACCATACATATCCTTAGCAAACTGCTCAAGTGATGGTAAACCAACAATTTCCTGTTCATACATACGCAGTTTGGTAACAGGAAGTGGCGAAAATCCCTCCTCTATCTCTCCAAGATATTTTTGCTGAATAGCTTTCCAGTTTTCGAGATAGCCACTATCTTCATGGGTATCAAGCAGTCGATTAACAAGCACCATATCCACTTTAAATCCATACAGATTCAGATAGGTTAAAGCGCGCATGGTCTCTTTAATCGACATCTTTTCGGCGTTCATTACTAAACGCACCGTCGATTTTTTATTATCGGTCAAAATGTCACGGATATCCTCAAGCTCATCAAAAACTTGATCAACGGAATCAATCGCATCTGCAGGTGGTACAAAAAATGCGATTTTATCAGACATTTTTGAAAGCGGCTTACTCAATGGCTTGATAAGATATTTATTGACATTTTTGATTGCTTTCATACCCCACGCAAGCGTGTCGGGAAGGGAAAGAAGCCGCAGCGTCTCACCTGTAGGAGCTGTATCAAGCACAAGAACATCATAAAGCCCTGATGCTTTATATCGTTTGATGCGCAAAAGAGAAAAAAGCTCTTCCATACCAGGCAGAATGGTCATTTCATCAGCCATAACGCCTGAAACACCTTGCGCCATAAAAATTTTGGTGTAATACTTCTGTACCGATTGCCAATTCTCTTTAAGATCAACGTATGGATTAACCTCAATGGCATCCAGATTCTCTTTTATCTTTGTGGGTTCAGCGCCAAGTGGAAGATTAAACGAATCCGACAGACTGTGGGCAGGATCTGTGGAGAGTACAAGTGTTCGATAGCCAAGTTGTGACAAACGGACAGCCGTAGCGGCAGAGACGCTGGTTTTACCAACCCCGCCTTTACCTGTAAAAGTTAAAATACGCATGAACCAAGATATTGGAATTTGGGAATGCAGAGGAAAAAATCAGAGAGGTTAAAGATATAACTCTAAGCTGACACTACAAAAGACTCTTCTTATATTGCAGTTATACCAACGAAAGAGATGAGACAAAAAAAGACGAGCATGAAACTCTTTGCAAATAAGCTCTATGCTCATTTAATTCCATTTAACTTATGAGCTATCAAGAGCAACTCCATCACCGATTCGTGATCAACCACCATTATGTGTCAACCAAGCTCTCTTGTCGATATTCAGGCAACCATTGTCCAGATACAACCTCTCAGTGCGGATGTCAGCATCATCAGCCTTGATTGTCCTGCGATAGCTAAAACAGCCAAACCGGGAAACTTTGTTAATATCAAGGTTAATAGCGCTACCCAACCACTACTCCGTCGCCCATTTTCCATCCATAATGTGCGAGAGTCCATTATAGAAATCATGGTAAAATCTATTGGCATTGGTACAGCACTGCTTTGTAACACATCTGCCGGATCAACGGTGATGGTGCTCGGCCCATTGGGCAACAGCTTTGATGTGACCAGTAAACCATTTCACACGGCTGTTCTCGTTTCTGGTGGTATTGGCACTGCACCCATGTTGTTCCTCGAACAAACATTGACAGCTCATGGCAAAACTGTGGTAAATCTTGTTGGTGGCAGAACGAAAAATGATTTGCTCACTCACAACCTCTCCAACTGCCATAGTGCAACAGATGACGGTTCGGCTGGTTTTAAAGGTACGATTATCGATTTGCTTGCACACAAACTTCCAGAGCTCCTGGCAAACGGAGAGATCAAAATTTTCGCTTGCGGGCCACATCAAATGCTGAAAGCACTTGCTCAATTTTGCCATCAGCATCACCTCACGTGTGATCTTTCACTTGAATCAATGATGGGATGCGGAATTGGAATATGTTACGGATGCAGCGTTACACTTCACTCCTCGGATGGAGTCACGAAAAACATCCTGCTTTGCCGCGAAGGAGCTGTGATTGATGCTGAATCCTTTGTTGATTGATGTGCTTTTAATGTAAAAAATATATATTTTACGTTGTACGTTTGGATAACTCTCATGAGCTTTTTTAACAATTATCATCCATGATCTTATGGCAAAAGGACTGAATAAAGCAATGTTGATCGGTCATCTTGGTAACGACCCTGAAGTGCGCACAACAACATCAGGTCAAACCGTAGCCAATTTCACCTTAGCAACGAATGAAAATTTTAAAGATAGCAGTGGAAATCTGCAGGAACGTACTGAATGGCACCGCATTATCGCTTGGGGTAAGCTTGCTGAAATATGCGGTCAGTATCTGAAAAAAGGACGTCAAGTCTATGTTGAAGGGCGTCTCCAAACAAGAAGCTGGGATGATCCAAAAAGTGGTGATAAAAAATATGCCACGGAAATTATCTGTTCCGATATGCAGATGCTGGGCGGACAACGGGAGCAAAATGATGGAACGCGAAGCAATGAGGGGAGCTTACAAAACGATGATCGTCCGCAAATGAACGAATCGCGCTCTCAATATTCGCAAAATAATGCAGTGCAAACAACATCGCCAGCCGCAGCAATGCTGGAAACGGAAAAAGACGATCTCCCCTTTTAAGCTTTTTTACGCATAGGATGCACTTCGGTGCATCCTGCCATTAATAACAGACAATCTGCATGGATGCACTGAAAAAAAATATTCTTGCTGGCACTATCGCGCCAATTTATCTCCTATATGGCTCCGAAAGCTTCCTCAAAGAAGAGGCTACTGACATGATCAAAAAGGCAATTTTCCCTTCAGAGAGCGAAGCCGCGTTTAACACACAGGTGTTTTACGGTCAAGATCTGACTCTCGGAGAGTTGCTTTCGAAAGCGTCTGAATACCCGATGTTTACCCAGAAGCAACTCATCATTGTCCGCCAGTTTGATAAAATCAAAAAGCCCAACACCAAGGAGTTACAAAAACAGCAAGATGAAAAACTCAGCCGCTACAGTTCCAAACCGGCAGAATTTACCGTTCTGATTCTCGATACTGATACTGTCGATAAAAAGGATATTGAAAAGCAGCCATTCACTGCACTGAAAAAATATCACCACGATTTTCCAACCATCAAAGCTCCTGATCTTTTCGCTTACAACCGCGCAAAATCGCTTGGCTGGGAATTTGATGCCGATGCGCTCAAAGCGTTCACAGCCTACATTCAGCCATCCGCCCGAGAAATTTGCCATGAAATAGAAAAAATCATCATGTATGCGTCGGAACACAACACGCAAAAACATATCACAGCGCCAGATGTGTATGATTGTGTGGGTATATCGCGCACGTACAATGTCTTTGAGCTGGAAAAAGCACTTGTTGGACGCAATTTGCGGTTATGCAGCGGTATGTCGCTGATGATTATGGATCAAGAGGGACAGAAAGAGGGGCTTGGCAATATTGTGCGTTTTCTGACAACATTTTATATGCGGCTCTGGAAACTCTCGCTACCCGACGTTCGACAACAGCCGCCGAGCGAAATAGCAAAGATCTTGGGCATGTACGGTAAGCAGGAGTATTTCGTAAAAAACTACCTGACGTACACGAAATCATTTTCGATGCAGGACAGTGAAAAAGCCATCATTGCTTTGCGTGAAACCGATGCTGCGTTAAAAGGGCTCAAGCCTTACCCCGATGAAAAATACCTCGTTTTGCAACTGATGCAGCAATTGCTCGGCTGAAAAACAGTAAGACCGTTCACAACCAACCCTTCTCACGATACCATCGAATCGTTGCAGCAACGCCATCCGCAAGTGTTGTTCGCGCAGTAAAGCCTAATTCCTGCTGAGCAAAAATGGGCGAGCAGACCCAATAATGCTGCACAAGTTCATTGGCTTTATCACGATTAATCAACGATGGTTTACCCAAAAAAGCAGCCATTGAGCCAGCCACCATGCCAACAAAAAAAAGCAATGGCTGTGGCAATGAAATCGCAAGCAAACGCTTGAAGCCAAGCTGTGGCTTTGCAGCAGCAATGACATCATCCCACGATGATGAACAAGATGATGTGATATAAAATAATTTTCCCGCAGAACGCTCTGACCGAGAGGCTATCAGAATCCCTTCCACAAGATCATCAACATAAATCATGCTGAATCGTTGTTTCGCAACGCTCACTGGCGACACCAGTATTCCTTTTTTCAGCATCTTAAAAACCTGCAACACATCCTTATCACCCGGACCATAGACAGCGGGAGGTCGCACAATCGTTACAGGAATGCGTGCAGCATAATCCATACATACCGCTTCTGCCTTGAGCTTACTGCGGCCATAAGCGCTCACAGGATGAGCTGTATCTGCTTCTGTAACACCATGCACACCCTCAGAAGCAGG
>CAIQSY010000282.1 GCA_903874585.1 uncultured Chlorobiaceae bacterium
ATTCACCATGATCTACTCAATCGAGAAGCGTGTGTGGAATGGCAGAGCACAGTGGCAGATGAAGCTGAAAGACTTGGCAGTGAGCAAAGAATAGAGAGTCATCAAGATGCCGGCACGCTTGTTTCGTGGCGAATCTTCGTCAGCACTCCAGCGAGCGATGAAATGGCGGAGATGCCGAAAAAGATGAGCGACAGGGCTACGCCTGGATTCGTGTCAAGTTTTACAACATTCAGGAGATAAAAGAAGGTTATTTCCCGTGCTCCAGCGCCGCCGATGGTGATGGGCAGAATAGTTGCCACTGATGAGACGAGGAATATGGCGAGATAGTCAATATGGTTGGTGTGCAGCGAGATAGCCTGAAGAATGAAAAAGGCCGATATGGTCTGGCTCACCTGAACCAACATTGATTCTACGGCAGTGACGGCAAATACACCAAGAAACTGTTTGTAGAAGAGCTTGTTTAGCAGTAGTGATAACGGATAGAGTGCGGCCAGCAGAACCCATAGATACGGCACCATTTGGGGAAATTCCCGCGCGAATGAGCTTGGCAGCAGCAGAAGAATTGAGAGAACCGCCAGAGCAAATATCCCGCCAATCCTGTCCCACAATACCGCGTGAAAGACGTTGATCATCTTCATCCCGTAGTTTTTCTGCAGCACATAAATTTTATAGCCGTCGCCTCCAACTCCTCCAGGGAGAAAGAGATTGTAGAACATGCCGAGATAGTAGAGCTTCAGATTGTACATCATCGAAAGCTCAATGCCGATGGCTTTGAAAAAGCGGTTCAGACGAAGTGCGTTGAAGAGCTTGGAGATATTGAAAAAAATGAGAGAGAGCAGAAGATACCACGGATTAGCGCCTCGAATACTGTCGAACAGCTTGGCAACGTCGGTTTTTCTCAGGACAAAATAGAGGGCAATGCCGGTAACAAAAAGCTGAAGCAGAGGCTTGATCAGCTTTTTAGGATTGAATTTACTGTTTCCCAACGATCTTTTTGATGATATAGGGTTTCTTGTTCTGTGACTCGTAATAGGTGCGCATGATGAATTCAGCAATGAAGCCGGTCGTGATCAACTGGATACCGATAAATGTCATGATGATCCCCAGAGAGAGCAGTGGGCGGCCACCAATCTCCTCGCCCAGAATTTTGAGCGCAAGCAGGTAGAAGTTCAATGCCATGCCGATAAAAAGCGAGAGAAAACCGAGTGTACCGAAAAGATGCATCGGTTTCTGGCTATATTTCTGGAAGAAGACCATGAACAGCAGGTCGCTCAGGACTTTGAAGGTGCGCCCGATGCCATATTTCGAGGTGCCAAACTTTCTCGGATGATGCCGGACGTCAATTTCCGCCATGTTTGCTCCGTAAAGTTGCACCAGCACCGGAATAAAGCGGTGCAGTTCACCATACAGGCCAAGATTTTTTGCCACATCCTTTTTGAAGACCTTCAGCGTACATCCGTAGTCGTGGATATGCACATTGGTCAGATTTCTGATCATTGCATTGGCGATCTTGCTGGGAATTTTCCGCAGAATCATCCCATCCTGCCGCTCCGCCCGCCTGCCTGCGACCACATCCAGATCGTGGTCGTAGAGATACTGCATCATCATCGGGATATCCGACGGATCATTTTGCAGATCGCCATCCATGGTGGCAATCAATTCGCCACTTGCATGGTCAATGCCGGCGGCCATGGCGGTTGTCTGACCATAATTCTTGTTCAGCACAACGAGATGGGCATTTGCAGGTGCATATTGCTGGATAGCTGCCACGGTGCCGTCGGTTGAACCGTCGTCAACCAGTACAATCTCATGCTCAACAGCGGCAAGTGAAAGAGAGAGAGCAGCAAACAGCGGCTTGATGTTTTCCACTTCATTCATCACTGGTATGACGACCGAAAGTTTCATGGTAAAGTCACTGATTTAGTTTTGCCATCACAATACCATATTTGCTGTAGAGTATGGTTGGATGATTGAGCTGGTCGAGCTGTTTGACCGTTGTCAGCACAATCTCTCCAGGTTTAGGGTCACGTTTTTCAACAAAAGACTCGAAATATACTAAAAAAGAGGGGTTGTAAGTTTTCCACATCACGATTTTATACCCCTCTTTTTTAGCGAGAAGAGCCGCCTGTTTGACTGGTTCCTGCATCAACCTGCCTGCAAGGGGAGTGAGGTAAAAATTGATGAACAGGGAGAAGATCAGGCCAGTTGCAATCAGTTTTCCTTCAACGGAAAAACGTGGCAGAAATTGTATGACCACAATTCCGGTAATGGCAGCTATAACGACGACAAGATATGTTTGACCGGTAAGCTCCATTGCGCCGACAAGCAGAGCTTGTATGTAGGTGTCACTGATGTCGTGCATCGCTTTTTGCAGGAGCAAAGGCAAGAGGGTAAGCATGGCAAGTAGTATGAGCGGCCACAGTGCAAAACGTTCAGGGTGCTTGGTTAACGGCAGTGCTCTTGCCATCAGGATAAAGAGTGGCGTATAACCATAAATCATGTAGTGCGGAAGTTTTGTGCCGGAGAGAGAGAAAAAGATAAACACAAAGCTGAACCAGATGAGCAGAAATCGGTTTGTGCTGTCGGCGATTAACGTCTTCAGTTTGAACAACACCGTCAAGAAAAAGCCGCTAAAAGGCATCATCCCGATCAGGATAACCGGCAGGTAATAGAACAGGGAACCGGAGTGTCCTTCAAGTGAAGAGTTGAAGCGGTTGATGTTATGTTTGAAGAAAAATCCATTGATAAAATTCATGCCTTGATCACGGTATTCAAGCAGATACCAGGGAAGGGCAATGATCAGAAAAAGCAGGATACCTGTGGGATTGAATATCATCTTGAGCCACTGTTTCACTCTTCCCTCAAGCAGGGCGAACAAAAACGTGGCCACAAAAGGAATGATAATTGCAATAGGCCCCTTGGTGAGCGTCCCGAGTCCCACCGTTGCAAAGGCAAGGTGCAGTGCTGTTTTTGAGCTGTTTTTGTAATGGTGGAGCAAGGCAAACATCGTCATGGCAAGCAGGCAGTTCAACACACCATCGGCTATGGCAGCCTTTGCAATCACCATGACTTGCAGTGACAGCACCATCATTGTCGCAGCAAGAAAAGCTTGGCGGTTGCCAGACTCTTTGCGCACAAACCAGAAAATTGATGCAGCCCAAGCTGCTCCGGCTGCTGCTGAAGGAAATCGGAAAGCAAACTCATTAAGTCCGAAAAGCTTGACAGAAGCAAATTGCAGCCAGTAGATCAAGATCGGTTTGTCAAAACGAGGCGCGCCGTTCAGGTAAGTGGTGAGATAATTTTTACTGACCATCATCTCCCGAGTTGCTTCGCTGAATGCACCCTCATCGACATCAAAAAGTGGTATGAGGCTCAAACCCGCAAAAAAACTGACAAGAATTAGGATTCCAAGTGCTGCCAGAAGCCAGGTCGTTTCAGATTTTGTTTGGTTCAGAGACATCTAATTTCTTTTTGAAAGAGTGGTTATAGAGAAGAACGCTGGATGCAATGCCAAAGAAAGAGCCGGCAATGACATCGCTGATATAATGCTGTGCCAAAAAAATACGGCTGAAGGCGACCAGTATTCCGAAAAAAAGTGCGGCAAATCGCCAGCGAGGGTACAGCGTGGCAAGAAATAGGGCTACACTGAGCGCTGTTGCTGAATGACCGGAGGGGAATGATGTCCATGCGTGTTCGATATGGAAAAAGTCAAATCCATAAAGATGCTCACTGAAATAAAGTTTTGGTCGAGCTCTGCCTGCCACAAATTTTATAAGATCAGCAGTTAATCCCGAAAGGGCAACGGTCGAGAACAGAAAGAGCCCTGAATAGGCCATGTACGTTTTTTTATTTTTGAAAACGGCAAACAGAAAGATGCCCCCCACAAGATAGGCGGTTGAATCGCCAAAAAGCGTGATTTTTGTAAAAAGTGCATAAAGCCAGTTTTTTTCGAGAGCATGGAACCACAATGCAACCGGAATATCCGCAAAGCCGTAACTGAGGATGCAGAGGCAGATCGTTATTATCGAAGCGATACTCCATTGAAGAGCGTTGTTCATGAGGTTTGAGTTTCTTGTGTGATGTGAGTAACTGTTTCTGGTAGAGTAACCCACTCGCGCTTCTCAATCAGTCGAGGCGTGTATTGCATTGCGCCCAATGGCTCAATACCCATTGTTTTCAGCAGCGCCAATAATTCGCTCAGCACCTCATCTTTCTGCAGTAACCATGTTGAAGCAAAACAGCGCCAGAATTGCCAGCCAGTCCGTTCCAATATTCGCTGACGGCTCATGTCGTGCTGCCATCGATCCGCTCCGTGGAATTCATCACCATCCAGCTCAATTGCCAGACGATGATCATTGGCGCCTTCAACTACCCCTTCAACCACCATATCAATGCGATATGCGCCTGACCGTACTTGCGGTGTCACGTTGTAGCCGCGTGATGTCAGTGCGAGGAAGACCTCTTTTTCAAAACCCGATTCACATTTGTCGATCAGTTTGGAGACTTCAGCGCTGTCGTGAGCGAGCGGTTTATCGAAATGGCGAAGCAGCGTCAGGCGTAAATCTTTGTCGGATAAATCGTGTTCTGTGACGGAGCGCACCAGATACATGCGGTCTCTTGCGCGACTTGCTGCCACGTTAAAGCGTTGATCATATTGGTTGCCAGAGAGCGCTTTGCAACTGTTGCGATCCACAACCATGGAGAGAAACATGATGTCGCGCTCGCTTCCCTGAAAAATACGCGCATCGCCACAGGCGAATTTGCGCCGCAAAAGTTCAGTGGCACTGCAACGCTGGCGCACAAGCGTATCAATGTATTTTGCCTGTTCAATCCCCAAGAGCGACACAATGCCTATCGTCCGTCCGGAAAATGCTTTATGCTCAAGAATTGCCTCAATTTCACTGGCAATTGCTTCAGCTTCGGCTTCGTTCACTTTGCGGTTATTGCGATAACCGTGCGGCACATAAATATCCACAAGTGGAGGATCAATGCGCTCCGATGCGGTTGGAATGCGCAGTGGCTGAATGCTCTCTTTGTAAAAGGTGCGGTTGGAGTAGGCGATAATCGGCGGAACACAGCGGAAATGTTCGCGCAACATCACCTGGTCAGCAGCAAACACTCGCGCCGCCAAGTCGTAGAGCGATTTTTCCGGCGTCATTTCAGTGCCGTAAGGCTGGTCGGTAAGAAAGCGATCTTTCAGCCGTTGAATATGCTTGCTATCCTTAAATCCACTATCGGGCGATACCTGTTTATCATCACCGACAACGAGAATTTTTTTGCCGCGCAAAATCGCCGGCAGCGCCCATAAATCGGATTGACTCGCCTCATCAACAATAACCAGGTCAAACGAACCAAGATGCGGCGGCATCGACTCGGATATTCTGGCGTGGCTCATAATCCAGCACGGCACGGCACTTTCGGCATCGCGCATGGCGATTTGTGCGTCGCGGCGATAGCGCGTGGCGTTTGGCCCGGTGCCCTGCCCGATACGCCGGATTGCAGTAGCGTAGCCGGCAAGCGCTTGCAGCACTTTGTGTGTCGCTTTGTTTTTCGTTGCCAGCCATGCCGATTGCGCCACCATCTCCTTATAAAAACGGGCAAGCTCATGCTCATGCTGCTGGCGTTTTGCTGCAAGATTCACAAGTTCAGCACGAGCGTCAATGCTCTCAAGGTATGATTTGATACGCGCCCAAGTCCATGCGTCACGCCATGTTACGGGAAAAACAGTATCCTCTCCCGATTGTTCAACGCACTGCGAGCAGAGGCGTTCGGCAAGTTGAGGAGCGCAAGCCCGCTTGATGCGATTGGCAAGATCGTAAATAATGCAGAACGAAAGTGAGAGCGCCGCAAGCCGCCGCAACTCCGCTATCAACGCCTTGTAGCGGGTGACAATCTCCCCGGAAGAGAGCGCTACATCGCCAAGTTGATGGGTGATAAATTCTCTGCATTGGATGGATATTGCGCCAGTTTTGCCAGCAAGCTGCTCTTCGAGTGCGGTGAGTTGTCGGGCAGAGGCGGAGAGCTTCTCTTTGCTGAGGTGGCGCAGTATTTGCGTTTTAACGTCGTTCAATGCGCTCGAACCATGCAGCAAGGCGTAGCGTGGTGCCGTAACAAACACCGCTTCAGCTTTTTCAATAAGTGTCGTGTCAATCTGTGTGGCAAGACGATGCGCCTCTCGGGTTAACATGGCAACGCGCTCGATGTTACGTAACGCTGCAAAACCGCTCTCTAATTGCGGAATCGAGAGTTCTGCAGCAACCTGATTCCAGCGGCTGACAAACGATGTTACCTGTTCGTGCACTATCATATAGCGCTCAATATGAGCCCAATCGCCGGTAGTGGTGGGCGGAAGTCCAGCTATTTTGACCGCTGCAAGATGCTGTTTCGCCTCAGCCATACCAAAGGTCGAGAGTAATCCGAATGGTTTGCCGGAAATGGCCGCGCGTGCCACCGCTTCGCGAGTTTTCGGTGCGGATAAACCAGCGTCAGGAAACTCGACCGGGCGCTTCAAAAATGTAGCGCGCGCTTTAATGAGCAGCTCCATATCCTTAAACATCGCCTCAAGCGCACATCGCGCCGATTCAAACGATGGTAAACGGCACTTGGTGCGCAGGTCAAATGGCCACGTACTCTCCTCTGACTCCAACGTTTGCACAATCGTGGTTGTGCTCTCCACAAGGTCGAGAAGCTCCCGAAGTGCAACAAAGGTGTCGCTCTTCCGATATTGCAGTGCCAGCAAATCACCGCGCTCAATTTCCGCCTCAATCGTCTGTAACTCCGTCAACACCTCATGCAGCTCGCCGATTGCCGAGGGTTCAGGCAGCGATTCAGCCGAGGGAAAACATGCTTGCACATAGGCGAGATCGTGTCCGACTAATCGTCGTGCTTCGCGCAATTTTTGCGCCTCCTCCTCCGATAAGGGCGGAGCGTGTTCCGGTGCGAGGGTGAGCACATCATCAAACCATTCGTACAGCTCTTTTCCTGCAATTACCAGTGTCGCAAGCTCCTGCGCACGCTTCGGCACACCATCAATCTCAACGTCCGAAAGATGCGCTAAGGCAATTTCATCAAGCCGCTTGTCGATTGTGGCAAGTTCGCGATGGGTTTTGTCGATCGTGTGCAAAAGATTGTCGATAACTTTGGAGGTGAGCGCAGGGTTGAGTTGCGAAACATGATGCTGTATCGCGGAAATTGCCGCTTCAAACTGCCGTGTACCCTCCCGATCGCCCGACATCAGCGCTACGGTTAATGGGCGTATCTCTTCGGGAATTTTCGATTGCAGCACCTCAAGCGCCGATTCGCCACGCGAGGTTACCAGCACCCGTCGTCCCGTTGCCAGATAGTGGCAAATGACGTTGGCGATAGTGTGCGTTTTGCCAGTG
>CAIQSY010000283.1 GCA_903874585.1 uncultured Chlorobiaceae bacterium
ACTGCCAGAATGGTTAAACACCCAAGTTTGGCAAGAACTTGAAACAATAGAGGAGAGCAAAAAAGTGCAATACATAACAAGCGTAGAAAGAATTGGCATAGCTAAAGGCATAGCCAGAGGTCGAGTAGAAGGTCGAGTAGAAGGCCGAGTAGAAGGCGAATCTCGGTTTCTGCGAAGGCTGCTTGAACGCCGCTTTGGCGTTTTGCCCGAGTGGGCATCAGACCAGTTGAGGAGGGCTTCCGAACAACAGTTAGAAGCGTGGGGAGAAGCGCTTCTAACCGCGCCAACGCTGGAGGCTGTTTTCAACTGACCAACCAGGCCGCAGCTAAAGTGGGAGGCATCCATGCCAACAACACTTATCCGGCAGAATTCATCTACCAGAACCTGATGATTGAGGCAAACATTATCCACGAAGCGTGGCGTGCAGGTGTTCACAAACTGCTCTTTCTCCGCTCAAGCTGTATCTACCCAAAGCTTGCTGCACAACCCATGCAAGAATCAGCCTTCCTCACCGCTCCACTTGAACCAACCGAACCCCAAAATTGCAGGCATCAAATTCTGCGAAAGCTATAACCGCCAATATAGTAACGACTACCATAGCGTCATGCCCACCAACCTCTACGGCATCGGCGACATCTATATTAACACATAAGGCACCCGCCTCAACAACCCTCGGCTGGCAATCCAGCATCCCTCTTGAACAAGGTCTGCGCCTTGCCTGCAACGATTTTTTACAGATGTTAAGAATAGAGTAGGGGCGTATCGCATACGCCCTCCGCATTTCTCCGGTCACTGAGTAGGGCGAAGCCCGTATCGAAGTGGATTACCCAATCTCGATCAAGGTGTCCCTCGCTTCAAATTGGTTCTCATTGTTTCGTCCATAAATGGATGGATGGGTGCGTTCGAGAAACCATGCACTGGCCCGCCAATTCTTTTTCCCGGCCTCAAATATATTTTGGAGATGTGCCTGTTCGCAGAGTGCTTTAGCTTTTGGTATTCCCTCATACAGCTCGCGCTGCAGACTCTCTATTTCATTCTCGGAATCCTTTTCGCCTTGGTGGAACCATAAATAGTAAGTCTTTTCGCTGATCCCTGTTATAAAACTGGCATTCTTCGCGCTCATACCTTGAGAAATATAGTCAAGAATTTTATCGATGTTCATTTTGCTGAGTTTCATCATTGAAAATGGGTGTTTTGTCTTAAAAAAGTTGAAAAAAGAACAATGAATCAAACTGATCACTACTCGCAAAGAATCTGTATTGATCAGATCGATGGTGATTATTACTAATAATATATCGCATATTGTGATATAAAAACGCCGTTTTGGCTGTAATTACTGTAATAGCAGTAAATGAAGACCGTTCAGCACTTCTGGATTTTGATGCGTTATTAGCCCGACAAACCCCGGTCACAGAGTAGGGCGAAGCCCGTATCGAAGTGCCCGATCGCCGATCAAAACAAACGCCCTCCGCATTTCCCCGGTCACTGAGTAGGGCGACAGCCCGTATCGAAGTGTTTCTGTCAAAAAGTATTATATTCCCCTATGTAGTAAAAAAAGTGTGGAGAGGAATTGGTGGTACACTTTCACCGGAATACTCACCTCTGATGGGCTAACGAGTTACAACGAGATTGACGATGAAAAAGCTGCCGATAGGAATACAGACGTTCAGGACAATCATTGAGGATGATTACCTTTACATCGACAAGACGGATATTGCCCGTGTATTAATTGACAATTACCGCTATGTCTTTCTATCGCGACCTCGCCGATTCGGGAAAAGCCTGTTTCTTGATACGCTGCACAATATTTTTGAGGGAAATCGAGAGCTGTTTTGTGGGCTGTTGATTGAGGAACAGTGGAACTGGGATGTAACGTATCCTGTCATCAAAATAAGTTTCAGTGGTGGGATCCACTCGAAAGCCGATCTTGAAGAGGATTTGTTGTACATACTCAAATCCAATGAGAAGCGACTTGGGTTGGAGTGTGAAAACCGAGCGAGGGCACAATACTTCTTCGCAGAATTAATCGAGAAAGCCTGTGAAAAATACCAGCAAAAGGTGGTCATACTGATTGATGAGTATGATAAACCAATTCTGGACAATATTGAGAACATCTCGGCGGCTCTGCTCATTCGGGATGGAATGCGGGATTTTTATACCAAAATCAAGGAGAACGACCGGTATCTGCGCTTTGCCTTCCTCACCGGTGTGAGTAAATTCTCCAAAGTGTCGCTCTTCAGCGGCTTGAACAATCTTGAAGACATCAGCCTGAACCCTGACTATGGCAACGTCTGCGGTTATACCCAGCTTGACCTTGACACCACGTTTGCCCCTTATCTCGAAGGCGTGGATATGGAGCAAGTCAAACGGTGGTACAATGGGTATAACTTTTTGGGTGACAAGGTCTATAACCCGTACGATATCCTGCTCTTTATCAGGAACCA
>CAIQSY010000284.1 GCA_903874585.1 uncultured Chlorobiaceae bacterium
AAGGAGATGGTCTTGACCGCCTGAAGAGCATGATGGGCGGCATTGCGGAGGGACTGAACAAACAACAAGAAGCAAGTGTGCTCGTCACCAGCCTGCGCCACTACGAAGCGCTCCGCAACGCAGCCGACGCTCTTGATAACGCACAGGAGCTGATTATCCACCATGCCGAAACCGAGCTGATTGCCTTTGAACTCCGCTCAGCCCTCGACTACGTCGGCGAAATTACCGGAAAAGTGGTCAACGAGGAGATTGTCAACCTCATTTTTGAGCGCTTCTGTATTGGAAAGTAAAATGGGGAAGTACATCATCTTCGTCACGGCAACCGTGAACCTTTGCCGTGACGAAGTAGTATCATCAGCTCTGCGTATAGGTATGAACGCTGTTCTGTGCAGATGGAAGATAGTTCACTCCGAACCAGCAGACCAGCAGCACCAGAAACGAGAGCGCCAGATACCACTGCAATTTCGTTTGATCAATCTTGTAACGCCAGGCGTGCAGATACCCGAGATAGGCAAGCCACGACAGGAATGCCCACGTCTCTTTGGGATCCCATGTCCAGTAATGAC
This sequence comes from uncultured Chlorobiaceae bacterium, assembly GCA_903874585.1. GTDB lineage: Bacteria > Bacteroidota > Chlorobiia > Chlorobiales > Chlorobiaceae > Chlorobium. The sequence goes on from CAIQSY010000284.1 coordinate 567, forward strand.
CCCACGCCTCTTTCGCCCACAGCGCCCCGAATATCAGCCCGAAGGTGAGGAAGACAAAGCCGAGAAGCGCCAGATAGTGCGCTACCGATTCGCCAGTTGTGTTGCTTTTTGAGCGGAGTTGCAGTGAAACATTGTGAACTGCAGCGACTGATGAGGCAGCAAGCAGCACGTAGCCAATGAGATAAACAACGACATGCGGCACAAACCACGGACTTTGCAGCGCAGGCATAAGCGTTTTATCGAAAACTTCAGGATGGAGCATGTTGATACCGAGAAAGAAGCTCGCCAGCGCCATGCAATAATATTTCAGCCAGGCAATCTTCCAGCGATACTCCACGAGAAAGCCAACCAGCGGGATCAGTGCCGCATACCAGAGCCGCGTTTCGCCCAGCGTTCTCAGCGGCGGACGATCAAGCACAATCCAGTATGAAGCAATAAACCAGACAATCACCATCGAACCAGACAACGAGAGCGCAAATGCCGGAAACTTCAGCGACGGAGTCCGTCGGGCAAAGAAATCCACAAGAGCACCTGCCAACCAGCAAGCCATTGCCGTTATCGCTGCCATCTTAAAATCCATCATCATGCGTCTCCTTTTTGCTTAATGCCATTCCAGAAAAACAGCACGTTTCCTGCCATAATCATAAAAAATCCAAGATAAACCACCGGTAACCACGGGTCTCGAATAGCTTCAATGAGGCTGAGCTGCGACCATCGTCCCGCTTTTTCATCGTAACCCATCTGGTAGAGCTTCCAGTCCATAAAACTCACTGGCTTGTTTACCTCCAGATTGGCGGTTTTCTGATGACCTTTGTCATCCTGAACGGTAACTGAGGAGCGAAATGATTTTGGTGTGCCCGGTGTCATGATCAGAAAAAGTCCTCCCAAATCAGCCACATCGGGCTTCAGCATCGGGCTGCCCGTACTGATCCAAACCTCACGCGATTCCGATGCTGCTGTGGTTATCCTGACCTTCGCAAAAGGAATACCTGCCGCCCGATCTGCCAGCTCAGGTTCACCATTTTTCCCGATAAGCGCATACGGCATATAGTCAAGCACAAGCACGTCTATACCTTTCCATGAAGCCGTTACACCTTTTTGAATTTGAGTAATCGCCTGAGAACGTTCAACAAGAACCTTGTCGTTGTGCGGATCATATAAAAGAAGCTGTGGCGGATACTCCTCAAGAGAAAAATCTTTCAAAAAAACAGAAAATGGCAACTCCTGCGGTATTCCCGTCTCCATCGTATAACCAAGATTATTGGTTTTTCCCTCTTCAATCGGTACAACAAGCCGCTGCAAATCAACGGCACCAAACGTACCACACGCAAGCGCTATCCAGAAGCCTGCATGAAAAAGGATAAACTGGAGATTATTAACGCTGAACGGCACCAGTCGCCACGCTAATGAAAGGCCAAGATTTACAAGAAAAAGCAGCACCGTCAGCGCAAATGGCCAGCTCGAAAAGATTCTGCTGATACCGAGCATATCAGCAAATGAGCCGTGCATAAAACCATCTTGCGGCACAACACCGCCAATCAGCGACAGCAGCGCAATGGCCACAATCAGGCAAAGTCCTAAGGGAATTCCGCCAAACCATTTCACCGTTGCATTCTCTCGAAAAGCAAGACCTATACCCAGCGTCACTGCAGCAAAGAGCAACAAAATAATAGCATTATAAGGCAACTGCGGCACAATAACGCCGCGCCCGCCACCAGCATATTGCAGCACAAAACCAGCAAAAACGGCAATTATTGTAAAAAGAGCAGATTCCCTGAACTCCCAGGGAGCCTGAAACCAGCAACGCTGAACAACCACCATAATGATATACCTGAAAGAAGCTTGATTAAGAAAAAACTAAAACACCGCTGAGGCGGAAATGAGAGAGCCAAAATATAACACGACAACAATATGAGACCAACTATTGTTCGTTGTGTTTATTATTCGATCCCATCAAAGAACTTAACAATTGTTTATTTGGTTGCGATTACGTATACTTTTTTAAGTTTAGCAAAAAGAAAACTTCTCACCAGAGTATCAATTCCACAAAAAGAGAGCTTTAAGCGCGCTAATCTGTCCGGGATGGACAAGGTGTCTTTTGGCAACCGTATAAACCAACAGCTCAAAGATACAAGATAATTACGCATATTGCCGAGTAGTTCCATGTATTTATTTTGGTTTTTGTACAAGAACGAATCGTTAATGCGTAGAGTATTGATAAATCCTAACTCACAAAAAACTATAACCTTGAGGCAGTAGCGTCCGGTAAAAAAATGAAAAAGGTCTGAAACGACTTGAAAAACAGCGATATTAAAAGTGACGAAACGATTGATATCACCTTTATAAGCAAGGAGTTTCAGACCATGCGACAAATTACAACGATTATGAGTGAGT
>CAIQSY010000285.1 GCA_903874585.1 uncultured Chlorobiaceae bacterium
CATGGGCGTACGAGGAGCTGAATGCAGCGCGAAAATATCGTCAAGCATTTGATAAAGGGCTCTATGCCGGCTTGCTGCAAGCGGGAATTCAGCTCAGCATTCCAGGGCTTTCGCTGCCCACAACGCAACTCGCTCTGCCAGGGTTCTCAGCTCTCCCGAACTTAGGTCTGAAAAAAAAGAGACCTGCTTCGCCAGCAGCCATACCGGAGTTCAGAGCGGATGGCATCAGAACCTTCAACAAAGATACAACGCTTTACCGAACGGGCGTCATGCACGAAGAGGATCAACTAAGCCATATCAACATCACGGCGAAGGATATGGCAGAGATATGCCTGAAGCGATGTGCTACGGAGTTCGGCAATCCATGCCAGCACTTCTGCCCCGCTGCTGTATATGAAATCACCAGCGAACCCATGCTGGCGCTCAGGCTGAATCCCTCAAACTGCCTGCACTGCAAAACGTGCGAAGTTGCCGACCCTTATGGTGTTATTACATGGAGTGTGCCGGAAGGTGGTGGTGGACCCGGTTACAAGCTGGGGTAAATGGTTCGCCGTAAAACTTTGAACAAGCGAGTCGCATCCTTTTTTCTCACCGAAATCTTCATCCTTTGACTCTGGTTTGTTACTTTGTAACCAAGATAAGAGTGCATTGAACAACTAACAGGCTTTAGATTTATTGTGAAACCAGCCACAACTGCCCCACGCGAAATTCCTTTTAACTACACCTCCGCCGGCGATCGGCAAGCACTATCGCTGCTGCTTGGTCCCGATATTGTGCGGATGCTTGATGAGCTTCGTGAACGACGGGTTACCGGACGCTCGGCAAAATTGTTGATGGGTATTATTGGTGAAATCCTCATTCATCGGCGCAACCCTTACCTTTTTCAAGAGCTGGTTGATTCGTCAGCACGTCGCCACCGGCTGTTTGAACGCGCATTAAGTGAACTGAACACCATTGCCGAAACGGGTCATGGTGAAGCTAAAGTGGTAGCAATTATTGCCGCAGTGCGCGAACAGGTTGAGCGCTTTCGTCTCGCCATTGAAAAAACGCCCGAACTTCGCCGCCGCATGAAGCGCGAGCTTGGCGCCGTGGTTGGTACTAAAAATGTACTTTTCGATCCCTTTTCGCTGGCAGCTCACGCCACCGATGCAACGGACTGGCGTCTCCATCTCCCCGTCGCTGTCATCACGCCCGATCAGGAGGCGCAGGTGGCGCCTTTGATTACGGCAATTGCAGCTCTCGACTTACATGTTATCCCCCGTGGCGCTGGCACCGGCTTGACCGGTGGCGCTGTACCGTTAAAATCGCGCTGTGTCATTATCAATATGGAGAAGCTGAACCATATTCGTGGAATTATGCCGCGCGACTTTCAGCTCGATAATGGGCAGAGAGTGCAAGCCTCCGTTATTGAGGTCGAATCGGGTGTGGTGACTGAACAAGCGATGGAAAAGGCGGACGAGCATGGACTTGTGTTTGCAACTGATCCCACCAGCGAATGGTCGTGCACGGTTGGCGGCAATATCGCCGAAAATGCGGGCGGCAAAATGGCTGTGCGCTGGGGCACCTGCATCGACAACTTAGTTGAGTGGCGCATGGCAATGCCATCTGGCGAAAACTGGATTGTCAAGCGGGTTGACCACCACTTACGCAAAATTCGGCATGAAGATAACGTCACCTTTGAGGTGTGGAGCGAGTCGGGCAAGCTTCTTGAGCGTATCGAGCTGCTCGGCACCGATATTCGCAAAAAGGGACTCTGGAAGGATATTACCAACAAAGCGCTTGGCGGAGTTCCCGGTCTCCAGAAAGAGGGAACAGATGGCGTTATTACTTCGGCGCTCTTTGTGCTCTATCCCAAATATCCCGAAAAAAGAACGCTCTGCCTTGAGTTTTTCGGACCAGATATGGATGAAGCGAGCCGCGTGATTGTTGAACTCTCAAAAATATTTCCGCTCGAATCGGAGAATCGCGAAGCCCTTCTTGCACTTGAGCATTTTGATGATGAGTATATCCGTGCCATTGATTACAAGGTGAAAGCGCCTCGTGCCCAAACACCGAAAGCGGTGTTGCTGATTGATATTGCTGGCAACAGCGAGGCAGAGGTGCAGTGTGGTGTTGAGCGAGTTGAGCGTCTGCTCGAACCACATCCAAACACGCTGATGTTCCTTGCAAGGGATAATGCTGAAGGTATCCGTTTCTGGGCTGATCGCAAAAAGTTAAGCGCCATTGCTCGCCGTACCAATGCGTTCAAGCTCAATGAGGATATTGTTATTCCGCTTGAAGCGCTTGCTGAGTTCGCCCGCTTTATCGATAAGCTGAATATTGCTGAGGAGCGTTATGCCCAGCATCGTTTTGTAGAGCGAATGCAGGAGATTCTCTCAACAGCACAGGTAAAAGGTGATGGCGGGCAATTCGCCTCAAAGATACCGGCAGGAATGGAGTTATGCCATCAGTTCGATGCTAAAATCGTTGCTGAACCCGATGAATCCGTACGCTCGCTTTCTATTGTGCAGGAGCTTGCTTCAGAGCTGAATGAGCTGGTGCAGGGCTACCCTGAAATGCAGTCAGCGCTTGACCATGCGTTTCATCACGTTCGTAATCGTCGGATTGTGCTGGCAACGCACATGCACGCCGGCGATGGCAATGTGCACGTCAACGTTCCCGTGCTCTCCAATGATCGCCCAATGCTTGAGCGTGCCGACAAGGTGATTGACCATGTAATGGAAAAAGTGATGTCGCTTGGTGGAGTGGTGTCGGGGGAACATGGTATTGGTGTAACCAAGCTGAAATATCTGGAACCGGCAATTGTTGAAGCGCTCTCAAAATATCGTCGAAAAGTTGATCCGAAAGGGATTATGAATCCCGGCAAACTTGAGGATTATCAGGCACTTGAGCATATTTTCACGCCCTCATTCAACTTGCTGGAACTTGAGGCACACATTCTCAAACGTGCCCAGATTGAGGAGTTATCAAAAAAAGTTGACTACTGCATCCGTTGCGGTAAATGCAAAACTGACTGTTGCGTGTACTATCCCGCACGCGGTATGTTCTACCATCCACGCAATAAAAACCTTGCTATCGGCTCGCTGATTGAAGCGCTGCTCTTCGATGCACAACGTGAACGTTCAACCGATTTTGCATTGCTGCGCTGGCTTGAAGAGGTTGCCGACCATTGCACCATTTGCCACAAATGCCTGAAACCATGCCCGGTTGATATTGATACCGGCGAAGTTTCAGTGCTGGAACGTGAAATTCTGTCGGGGTGGGGATTCAAACACTCGTCGCCCGTTACGGAGATGACGCTGCGCTACCTCAACAGCCGATCGCCCGCATTTAATACCATATTTCGCAACACCGTGCTTCGCATGGGTGGCGCTGCCCAGCGTGCAGGCAACAAGCTCTCCGCACCGCTGCAGCCTGCCAACGATCCACCAGCACTCTACCCGCTCCGCCTGCTTCGCTCAGCGGTACCACCCGTTCCCGAAGAGACGCTTCGTGATGTTTTGCCAGAGTGCGGTCCCGATCAAGTACTGGTGTTCGAGCCGGAGGGTGAAGCAACCGGCAATGTTTTTTACTTCCCTGGATGTGGTTCCGAGCGACTAAATTCATCAATTGCCATGGCGGCAATTCATCTACTGCTTGAACTTGGTATACGAGTTGTGCTACCGCCTCCTTTTCTCTGCTGCGGCTTCCCCGCGCATGTCAATGCCAAAACTGAGCAATATTCAAGTATTGTACTGCGCAACACCGTGCTCTTCAGCCAGATAAGGGAGATGTTCTCGTATCTCGATTTCGATGCCTGTATCGTCACCTGCGGCACCTGCATGGAGGGGCTGGATGCTATTGAAACTGGCAAATTGTTTGGTGGCAGAATTATTGACATTGCGGCATTTGCGCTCCGCAAAGGGCTCAAGCTTAATGGCGATGGCGAGTATTTGTATCACGCACCCTGCCACGATTCACTCTCCGGCAAAGCACGCGAAACATTGCGCACCATCGGTGGTTTTGGCAAAGTGACTGCCGTGCCGCACTGCTGCTCCGAGGCGGGCACCTTAGCGCTTTCGCGCCCAGACATAACCGACTCCATGCTGCACCGCAAGCGTGATGCCATTATTGAAGCGACCAACGAAGCACCTCAGGGAGACTCCGCAATGGTCATGCTCACCAACTGCCCGTCGTGCGTCCAAGGGCTTGGCAGAAATCTTGATCTCGGCATTGAGCCAAAGCACATTGCCGTTGCGCTTGCAGAAAAAATCTCCGGAAAAAGCTGGATGGAGAAACTGCACAAGCAGGTTTCAACAGTACAGGCGATAAATTTTTAATGATAAATGATGGATGATAAATGACATGAGCCTCGAAGGAGTGCATTTAAAATCAAAAACTCAAAATCCAAAATTAACGAATCTTCATTGTTTATGAGCTTGATGCTGAGTGATCGCCACGCCTGTGTTTTGCAGTCAGAAATTCGCAATATGTCGATTGAGTGCAACCGCGTCCATGGCATTAATCTTGCTCAGGGCGTGTGTGATACACCGGTGCCCGAACCCGTCTTGCAAGGTGCCGCCTGCGCCATGGAGCAAGGCATCAACACCTATACCCATTACGCTGGTTTGCCGCAACTGCGTCAGGCAATCGCTGCCAAACAACAGCGCTACTCGGGCATTGCCTTCGATCCTGAAAGTGAGATCATTGTCAGCGCTGGAGCAACGGGTGCGCTCTACTGTGCGTTTCAGGCGCTGCTTAATCCTGGTGATGAGGTGATTCTCTTTGAACCTTTTTACGGATACCATATCAGTACACTTCAGGCAGCGGAAGCTGTACCGATCTATCTCCCGCTTATGCCGCCAGAGTGGTCGTTCACTCTGCACGACCTTGAGCATCTTGTAACGCCACGCACTCGCGGTATTATTGTCAACACACCAGCAAATCCATCAGGCAAAGTCTTTACACCTGCAGAGCTTGAAATAATCGCCTCATTTGCAGAACAGTACGATCTCTTTGTCTTTACGGATGAAATTTACGAACACTTTATTTATGGAAATCGCACACACACATCCTTCGCCGCTCTGCCCGGCATGAGAGAGCGAACCATCACCATTTCTGGATCATCCAAAACCTTCAGTGTTACAGGCTGGCGAATTGGTTACGCACTCTGCGACGCACGGTGGGCACGGGCAATTGGTTATTTCAATGATCTTGTTTATGTGTGCGCACCGGCACCGTTGCAGGCAGGCGTTGCAAAAGGAATGCGTGAACTTGATGACACCTATTACCGTGGACTGGCAGTGGAATACGAAGCAAAGCGCAACCGGTTTTGCGACGCGCTTACACGTGCGGGTTTAACGCCGCATATCCCTGACGGCGCCTATTATGTTCTTGCGGATGTCTCCGCCATTCCAGGCAGCACCGCCAAAGAGCGTGCAATGCACATTTTGCGTACCACTGGCGTAGCAAGTGTGCCGGGTGGAGCATTCTACCACAACAAACGCGGTGAATCGCTGGTACGCTTCTGCTATGCAAAAGAGGATGCCGTGCTCAATGAAGCTTGCGATCGACTGCAAAACTTACGGTGAGATAATCATCAATAAACTGCTTGATGCCACACTCTATCCTCGCTTTCTCCTTTTGAAAGAGAGAGTAAGCGAGTACTCCTGTTTGGAAATTATCTACTTTTTTCGTTGTTTATTAAGCGTATGTTAACCATTGTGAAAACTCTTTTTCACACTCATCAGATAAACGATAATTACACACAGCTATGTATTTCGATCCAATGTATTTCATCTTTGCCTTGCCCCCAATGTTACTTGGGTTATGGGCGCAGTTCAAGGTAAAATCTGCCTTTAAAAAATATTCAGGGGTGCCCACCCAAAGTGGCATGACTGGAGCTCAAGCTGCCCAGCGTATTCTTCAACGTGGAGGTCTCAGCAATGTCACCGTTGAAACATCGCACGGCATGCTCTCTGACCATTACGATCCTCGCCATAAAGCGCTCCGTTTAAGCGAAGAGGTGTACAGCCTGGCAAGCATTGCCTCCGTGGGTGTGGCAGCACACGAAGCTGGTCATGCGTTGCAGGATAAGACTGCCTATATGCCACTGCAACTGCGCTCGATTATGGTTCCTGCCGTCTCGATTGGCAGCAATCTCGGACCTATCCTTTTCATGGCTGGTATGTTTTTAGCGGGAACACTTGGCACTACCCTTGCATGGGCAGGCATTATCCTGTTTGGCGCAACGGCACTTTTTGCACTCGTTACACTGCCAGTTGAGTTCGATGCAAGCCGTCGGGCAAAAGAGCTGCTGGTGTCGCAAGGTATTGTCTCTGCAGCGGAAATGAAGGGAGTTAATGCGGTACTGAATGCTGCTGCACTCACGTATGTTGCTGCGGCTGCACAGGCAATTATGCAGTTGGTCTATTTTCTCTCTATCATGAATCGCAGAGACTCATAATATGCACAAAAGCTTTCGCAGAAAGCCGTTATCACTGCTTTTGAAAGAGGTGAACAGTGAACATCGGCTGCATAGAATTTTAGGACCGGTAGCGCTGACCAGCTTGGGGGTTGGCGCTATTATTGGTACTGGAATTTTTGTACTCATTGGCGTTGCTGCTCACGACAAGGCTGGTCCTGCAGTAACGCTCTCCTTTGCGATTGCTGGAATGGCATGTGTATTTGCAGCCCTCTGCTATGCTGAATTTGCCTCCATGGTGCCCGTTGCCGGTTCAGCTTATACCTACGCTTACGCCACACTTGGCGAGTTGATGGCATGGATTATCGGCTGGGATTTAATTCTTGAATATGGCGTTGCATCGGCAACTGTGGCACATGGCTGGTCGAAATATTTCCAGGATTTCATCGGTATTTTTGGGCTTGGCGTTCCTGCGATTTTTGCCAATGCACCTTTTGATTTTGACCCATCATCAGGTGTGTTGATAATAACGGATTCATGGTTTGATCTGCCTGCCGTTTTTATCACCTTTGTGATAACCGTAATACTGGTTAAAGGCATTAAAGAGAGTGCTAACGTTAATGCCGGTATGGTGATTTTCAAGGTCGCCATTGTGCTGCTCATTATTGGTCTGGGTGCCATGTATGTCAAGCCTTCAAACTGGATACCCTTTGCGCCTTACGGCTTTTCAGGGCTCACTATTTTTGGCCACACCGTGCTTGGCGAAACAGGAGCAAGTGGTGCACCAGTTGGCGTGCTTGCCGGTGCCGCTATGATTTTTTTTGCTTACATCGGTTTTGATTCTATTTCCACACACGCTGAGGAGGCAAAAAATCCTCAACGCGATATTCCGATTGCGCTTATCAGCTCACTCGTCATCTGCACCATTCTCTACATTGCCGTTGCAGCAGTTATTACCGGCATGGTTCCATACAACAACATCAATATTGATGCTCCTGTCTCAAATGCGTTCATGCAAGTTGGAATTGGATGGGCGCAGTTGATTGTGTCGCTGGGCGCTATCACTGGCATTACCTCCGTGCTGCTGGTGATGATGTTAAGCCAGCCAAGAATTTTTCTTGCCATGTCGCGTGATGGATTGCTGCCGAAATCTTTTTTTGGTGCTATTCATCATAAGTTCAGAACGCCATGGAAATCAACAATATTAACAGGTGGTTTTGTCGCAATTTTAGGCGGCTTGCTTCCCTTGCGCCTGCTTGCTGAGCTGGTCAATATCGGTACGCTCTTTGCCTTTGTGATTGTCTGCACCGCAGTGTTGATTATGCGTAAAACACACCCCGACGCTCATCGCCCATTCCGTGCTCCACTGGTACCGCTTGTACCACTTGCTGGTATTCTCACCTGCCTGACCCTCATGTTTTCGCTGCCTGTTGAAAACTGGATCCGCCTCTTTGGCTGGCTGGTGATCGGGATTGTTATCTATTTCTTTTATGGTCGTAAACATAGCGCACTTAACAGCTATGAATCAGATGGAAATGAGTAAGCCATTATGAATAAACTATTTCTTATTACTGGTGCCTCAACCGGCATCGGTGAAGCAACAGCTCGCCAAGCCGTTGAGGCTGGCTTTAACGTTGTGCTTGCTGCACGTTCAACGGAAAAGGTTGAAAAACTGGCAGCAGAGCTTGGGACGGAACATGCACTTGCGCTCACCTGCGATGTTGCTGATTGGCAATCGCAGCAGCAGATGGTTGAGAAAACGCTTGAACGTTTCGGACGACTTGATGTGGTATTTGCCAATGCTGGCTTCTCAAAAGGTTCAACATTTTATGGCGGTGAGGATAAACCAGACGAGTGGCGCGAAATGGTGATGACCAATATTTTCGGTGCCGCCGCAACCGCTCGGCTTACTTTGCCTGAACTGGTTAAAACCGCTGGTCATTTTCTTATCACCGGCTCCGTTGTCGGTCACATCACCTCCATCAGGAACCTCTACTCTGCCACAAAATGGGCAGTGACTGGCATGGCGCACGCCATCCGCAATGAAATGGTTGGCACCGGCATTCGTGTAAC
>CAIQSY010000286.1 GCA_903874585.1 uncultured Chlorobiaceae bacterium
CCAAAAGATGAAATACGTTACCAGTTTTGAGCGTGATGCTCTGGAAGAGGGCTTTGAGAAAGGCTTGGAAAAAGGTATGGAGAAGGGATTATTACAAGGTCGGCTTGAGGTCGCTCGCAAACTCATGGCGAGTGGGTTGAGTGCTGAACAGGCCGCAAATATTGCGGATGTATCGGTTGCGTTGCTGCAATCGTCTTGAATCAGGATTGGTGGCTTCGAGAACCTCAGCCACCGTTTATTGCAGTGCTTTAACCCCCTCCCCCCTTCGGGGTACTCCCCCTTGTCAGTGGGAGAGTTTTCAATATTTGCACATTCCAAAATTCCCCTCCTCTGGAGGGGTACGCCGAAGGCGGGGGGTGGTTGGCGCTGGATAGTTGAATAGGCGTGTAGCAGGTATCGCCTAACGAGGTTTTTGGCGGATGCCATTTCCCCGCGTAGAGACACAAGGCATTGCGTCTCTACAACGGAAGTTCCAGCGCACAATTCCGATAACACTATATTATAGCTAATCCAGTAACTAATTTATCAATAATAGGTTACAGAATATTTTGTATTTTTTTGGAATTACGCTAAAAAAACAAACAAGATACTGTTATCACACGACTGTAATTCAAGACCTATGCCCCAGATACAAAGCCATTTCGTAATACTAACATCTCTGATTTGATTAATCCATCCAGTTGAAGCTCAAACAAGTATTTTGCCTGAGCTGTTACGCGTTGAAATCCAAGCAGACGTGCTGCGTTTGTAACCGCATCATCCACAGAAAGTGAGAACCCTCTTTTCACTTGTTGAAGAATCGCCAGACTGATCTCTTCAGGAGCAACTAACTCAAACTTTTTTGAGGCAGCATCAAGCTCTGAGCGATCACGAACAACAGGCTCACTCATTTCCGGATGCCAACAAAATTCACCCTTTTTCACAACTTTATTCTTTTGTTGCCCATAAATTATCGATGACAGAACAGCGCCTTGTATTCTGACTCCAGAACGTTTACAGCCTGCACCTTCGGTAATAGAGCGAGTTAACTCGTCTATATGGATTGGAGATTCAATCTTTATTACTTCGCAAACGTAGGGCAGCAACTCCTCTGGAGAAAATTCATGGAGTTCTTTGCCGCATAAACGTATTTGTGGTCGCGCTCGCTTATAGGAAATGGATGTTGAGTGAGATACATCATCACTGTTACACACTTCTTCACGAACAATGTGCAGATCATTTCCTTTTGGTGGCAGTTGTGGAACAAGAAATTCCTGCCCGTTTTTATAGATATACTCCGCCTTTTCAATGGCAATTAATACTCGTGCCAACTCATCCTTTGGATTACGATACCAGTCCGTACTCCATATCCGATGCAATTGCCAGCCAAGCCCCTGTAAAACTTCCTGACGTAACCTGTCACGATCCCGTGCTGAACGGGAACTGTGGTATGTCGCACCATCACATTCTATACCGAGAATATATCGACCTGGCGTATTTTTTGCTTTTACGCCAATATCAATGAAGAAGCCTGCTGTCCCAACTTGAGGTTCAATATCAATGCCATTTTGGGTTAACGATTTGATAACCTCTTCCTCGAAAGGAGAATCGGGCTCTTTACCTGTACTGTAGGGCTGTGAAAGAATGCCTGATTGAGCAAACGCTAAAAAATTCTTTAATGCAACAACACCTCGGGCATCCGTTCTGGCAAGATCAATGTCATGAGAAGTAAAATTAGAGAACACATCCATGGCAAGTCGTGCTCTTGAAATCAGAACATTCAGTCGTCTCTCTCCACCGTCACGATTCAATGGACCAAAATTCATAGCCATATATCCTTCAGCCGTTTTACCGTATCCTATACTTATAAACAGTAGCGTCCGGTAAAAAAATGAAAAAGGTCTGAAACGACTTGAAAAACAGCGATATTAAAAGTGACGAAACGATTGATATCACCTTTATAAGCAAGGAGTTTCAGACCATGCGACAAA
>CAIQSY010000287.1 GCA_903874585.1 uncultured Chlorobiaceae bacterium
GAGACGCTCACCAAAGTGACCTACACTGGCAAGTATGGACACATTCTCACTGAGCTTACCAAAGCACAGAGGGATATTCTCAAGGAGCTCAATATTGAGGTGCCGGACATGGCCTCGTTATAATTTGCTCGGGAAATTAGGGTTTAAGGTTGTTGGAGCATCTTTATCTTAGTAATAACGAGCTAACGGACGTGTCGCCGTTAAGCGGTTTAACGTCATTACGTAAATTGACTCTTGTAAATAATCCTATAAAAACTATGCCGCTTGCGTTGACTATTCTTCCTTTAGAGATGCAGTGGAAGAATATTTTTAGTGGTGCTGATGGCTTTATCACGTTCTACAACAATCCTCTCGAATCACCTCCACCGGAAATTATAGCGCAAGGCAAAGAGGCAGTTCGCAGTTACTTATTAGCGCAGCAACAAGCTGGTCAGCAGTTACAGGCGTTGCGTGAGGTAAAGGTGCATCTGGTGGGCGATGGCATGGTTGGCAAAACATCGCTATTGAAGCAGTTGCAGGGATTGGAATTTGACCCGAACGAGTCGCAGACGCATGGCATTACTGTAACATCACTCAAGGCATCAGCGCTGCAAGGCTTTCCAGCAGATGGTGAGTTACAGGAGACTATCTTCCACTTTTGGGATTTTGGTGGACAAGAGATTATGCACGCTTCTCACCAGTTTTTTATGAGCAGCCGTTCTCTCTACATTCTTTTGCTCGATAGCCGCACCGACAGCAATAAATATTACTGGTTGCGCCATATTGAAAAATATGGTGGCACGTCGCCGCTGATTGTGGTGATGAATAAAATTGATGAAAACCCCTCCTACAACATTCAGCAGCAAGCAGTGAATGACAAATTTCCTGCTATCAAGAACCGTTTTCATCGGATTTCATGTAAAAAGAGCGAAGGAATTGATGGTGTTGTGCAAAGCCTTGCGGCGGCACTGAGCGATAGTGGTTCACTTTATGGAACGCTCTTCAGCCCAGCTTGGCTTGCCGTGAAGGTGAAGCTGGTTGAGGAGACCGCAGCAAAACGCTACATCAGCCGCAGCCGATACAATGAGCTTTGTGCGGAGCAGAGCATTGATGATCAGGAGAGCCGCGATACGTTGCTTGGCTACCTGAACAGCCTCGGTATTGTACTCTTTTTCAAGGAGTTGCACTTTGTCGACATCTATGTGCTCGATCCCTATTGGGTTACGGTTGGGGTTTATCGCATTATTAATTCTTGCAAAACAAGCAGTGGCACGTTCCACTTGGCAGAGCTTGACAACATTCTCAATCAGGAGCAGATTGCTTGTGATCAGTATCAGCCTGCCAAAGATCATCATTTCAACTACAGCCATGAAGAGCAGCGCTATCTGCTTGATATTATGAAGCAGTTTGAGTTGTGCTACGAAGAGGAAAGTGGACGAATGATTCTTCCCTCCAACCTTCCAAAAGAGCCAGAAACTCCCCTGCCCAACCTCGATGAAGGCACGCCACTGCGTTTTGAAATGCACTACGACTATCTGCCATCAACCATTATTCCACGCCTCATGATTGCCATGCAAGCTGATGTTGCTGATGGATTGCGCTGGCGTTACGGCATGGTGCTGAAAAGCAGGAACATTCCTGGTGTTCAGGCAAGCGTGATAGCTGATGCAGAGCAGAAGCGCATCAGGATTGTTGTGCAGGGGCAAGATGGTCATCGCCGTGAATATTTTACAGTGCTGCGACATCGTCTCAAAGAGATGAATGCACGCTTTGCCAACTTGCAAGTAACCGAATACATCCCTTTACCCGGATATCCAGATGAGTTAGTTAAGTATCAAGAGTTGCTTGGGTATGAGCAAAAAGGCTGGCCTGAATATCCTTCAGGTACACTTGGGCTAAAATTTCCAGTATCAACGCTGCTCGATAGCGTTATCAGCAAAGAAGAACGAGAAAAGGAGAACCTAATGATTCATATTCATAATGAGAACCGCATTGAAAATAGCGGTAATTCGACTGTAACCGTACCAGTAAATCAGCATGTGGCGCAAACTAACTCACAGAACGTTACTGTGCAGCAGCTTGAACTACGCCAAAACATCGAAGAGCTAAAGGGCAAATTCACCAATTTGAAGCAGGAAATTCTTGATGAAGCCGAAGTTGAGCTTGTTGATAACAAAGAGCACATTCGGTTGAGTAAGGAGCTTGATCGAGTAGAAGAGGCGATTATTGAAATAGAGCAAGCAGCCAGTGAGCAACAACCACGCCTCAGCGCCGCCATTAAAGATCGTTTTGATAACTTTATGACCTCAGTTACCGATGAGAATTCTCGCCTTAACAAGCTGCTTAAGCTGGTTTCAAAAGGCGTTGAGAGGGCGCAAACCGTTACTGACCTCTATCACAAATGCTCGTCACTTTTCGAGTCACTGCCAGTGCCATAACACTTGTGCCGCTATAAAAAATAAAAAAGGGGAGCCGCATTGCTGCAACTCCCCGATCAATGTCAATAAAATGTCTCCGTTTTTGAACGACAACATCAGCCCGAACAAACACGTCAGTGATAGTCGAGCTGATTGTGTCATAATGCGGAGAGCTACCCGATCTTCTCTGAACCTGAAATGATCGCCTTAACAAGCTTCTCAATCGTCGCATCATCCATCAGCACAGGAATGTTGAGGCAGATACTGCTGCGCAACATGATGCCAGTTTTTGGCCAAAGTGCTTCAAGATCAACACCACAATAACGTTCGTACTCTGGAAGCAAGTGACTCCAAACTCCTGCAAAGTGCCAATCAAGCGCTTCGGGAAGAATTTTAGTCCCGAAACCATGCTCCATTAAATGAGCTTCAAACGCTAATGCAGCATCACGATCTCTGACACGGAAAATAAGCGTATCGCCCTGTGCACCAGCTTCATCGCTGAATGGTCTGAGAATAATGTTATCGAGATGACGAATAGCATCCTTGATTTTTTTCTTGTTCTCTCTTGATTTCGAGAGAATCGTCTCAATTTTAGCGAGCTGCGCTAACCCGATTGCTGCGGTAACTTCGCTGAGGCGCAAGTTCAAACCTTTGGCTCTTCTCGGGTCTTTGCCTCTTGGCAGACCGGGCAGGTGCATGTGGCCATGGTCGGAGAACTCAGCAGCACGGTCGTAAATCTCTTTATCATTGGTGATAATTATACCACCCTCGCCGGTGTGTAGTGTCTTACCTGCATCAAATGAAAAGGAAGCAACACTGCCAAAAGTACCAAGCTTCTGCCCTTTATAAGTGGCTCCAAGCGCCTGTGCTGCATCCTCAATCAGTATCAAACCGTGCTTCTTGCAAATTGCAGACAACTCATCCATTTTTGGTGGCGCCCACATGGGAATTGCCACAACAGCTTTGGTGGTTGGGGTAATTGCTTTCTCAACCTCCTGAGGATCAAGATGATAGGTTTCATCAAGCTCAACCGGCACCGGTATTGCGCCAAGGGCACTGATTGCCTCTACCGGAGCAATGAAGGTCCACGCCGTTGTAATAACCTCATCGCCAGGCCCGATTCCCGCACCTGCAAGTGCGCAATGGATGGCCGCTGTACCAGACGACACAGCATGGGCATACTTCACACCCATCCACGCTGCAAATTTTTCTTCAAACTCTCTTGCCTTGTAATTACCTCCACCGTAACGGTATAAATTGACTTTTTCTCGACTGAAAAGCTCCTGTATTTCAGCCAGCTCTTCACGTCCAATAAGTTCTGCGCCTGCCATAATCTCTGTCCTGTTCGTTTAGTTTTGTGTAAGACGTTTTTTAATAATTAGTTATGATTTTTAGTCCCATGCAACCATGTTAGGGCGTATTGCAATACGCCCCTACGATATCTCGTTTTTTTACGTTAATTGATTAACCACATATCGAGCTGAAGCTTCAGTAAATTCAACGGGATTACCTGAAAATGATCCCTTTAACGCTTCTGAAGCGTTATGTGCAAACTCGTCGGCATTTCCCTTTCCGTAGCCATAAGGCGCAAGATTTGGAATCTGTAGCTGTTTGTACAATGAATCCATACGCTCCAGCAGCTCTTCAGTAGCCTCTTTAGGGGAAAGAGCGTGCATTGGATTGAGCATTGCATACTTTTCGTAGCCATGACAATGGTTGTAGCGCATCACCTCTTTAAGGAAAATCGCACCAGCAAGACCGTGAGGCACACGGTGCTTGACACCGAGATAGTAAGCGAAACCGTTGGTTGGGCCATCGCCGGAATTCATCAATGCAGTCGTACCACAGACGCTGCCAAGAGCAAGATCGAGTCGCGATTCTGCACGATCGAGCTGATTCTGCTGAAGTGCCGAAAAAGTTCTCTGAAAACCTTCAATGGAAAAAATGCGGCTCAACGCGGTATGCTTGATCGAACCAAAACTATCGACGCAATGCACAAGACTGTCCATAGCTGAAGCAATAACACTTTCAATTGGTGCCGTCATCGAGAGTTGTGGATCAATTACTGCTTTTTTGGGAAAATTCTTGCGGCTGTTAATGCCAAGTTTTCGCCCTTCAGCTTCATCAATAAAAACCGCATTAAAGCTCACTTCAGCCCCACTGCCCAACAGCGTTGGAACAGTAACAAGTGGTAAAGGATCGTTCACGCCACTTGGAAAGCCTTTAAGCGACAGTGCGGGAACGGCGTTGGTCATTAAAAGTGCGACACCTTTACCTAAATCAAGCGTACTGCCACCACCAATCGTGATAATTGCGTCAGGCATATTGCCTCTGAAAAATTCCGCAACATTTTCGAGATGGGCATACGTTGGTTCGCCAGCAAATTCATTGCAATACAAGACCGCATTCGTATATGCCGTGGTAAGGTTCTTCAGGACATCCTGAAAATAGAGGCTACTTGCGACATTAGCATCATAAATGATACCGGGCTTCTGCACCGACATCTGCGCCAGATGCTCGTTCAACTTGAGCGCCTCATTAACCCCGATAACAAGATCGATGGATAAAAAAAAGTTCATAAAAGATTTAATCTAAAGGTTTTGTTAATCTTCATCCTGCTCGATCAGGTTTTTTCTAAAAAGGTAATACTCAATTAAATCTATTTCTTCGAGAGTATCAATTTCCCACGTCTGCCAAAACTCCATTTGGTATGTCGAGAGTTTATCGCCAATTCTGTTGCCAAAAGTAGCAAGAGTTTTCGGCGTAAAAATATAGATCGAGCCATTTTCGATAAACTGCGTTGGCCGATCCTGCCGCATACCACGATTGCGATAATCAAAGTTGACACTCGCCCACTTCCCTTCCCGCGATTCCCACAACGTGAGGTCATCGGCTTTTGTGACTGAAATCAGCGAATCAGCTTCTTCACGACGAAACACCTCAACCGCGGCATCAATATCGCCGGGTTTGCGCAACGGTGAGGTTGCCTGCAAAAACACGACAGTGCTGACCGGCATCTCGTACTCCAGTTCGATAACTTCAAGCGCATGGCTAATCGCTGATTCTGAGCTTGACTTATCCCCGGCAAGTTTCGCCGGACGTTCAATCACTTCAGCTCCGTACTCCCTGGCAATACCAGAAATAATAAAGCTATCTGTGGAGACAAACACTTTATCGATTGATGTGGAAGCCAGTGCCTGCTGAATCGTCCAGGCAAGCAGTGGTTTTCCTGCCACAGGATAGATATTTTTCTCTTTCAATCCTTTTGAGCCGCCTCTCGCAGGAATAATAGCTACGGTGTACATAAAAAATCAGTTGTGTTTTGGTTCAACCATCAATCACCTGCCGGCAAACATCAGCAATCTTTTTTGCTGCCGATTTATTCTGAATTGGTGTTAACGATTTCAAGACTTCAGGATACAATCCACAATGGACTGGTTTGTTGAGAGCGGAACCTACAAAAATTGTCGATGAAAATTGCGCTATCATCATCCGTGAATTGGCAATCATCTCTTCGGTTTTACCATTGCTCAATACCAGACTATCAGGAGCATAGCGCTCAATCTCTCTCACCGCACGCTCAACATTTTCATTGGGATGGAGCTTGAAAAGAAGCTGATGCTCCCCTGCCATTTCGAGGTATTTTTCAATATTTTTGCGACGATTTTCATAGATAAACGTTTCGCGATTATCGGATGTACAAACGAGAACATAATCACGATATTTGAAATCGTTCTGAAGATACTGCTCGCAATTATCAAAATTAGGAATGCTTGTAACTTCAATCTTTTCAGGATTAACGCCTTTACGGATGAAAAGATCGCGATAGCCTTCGCTGGCAACACAGAACTTTTCGTAAGCATGCGATAATCCTGTGGTAGCAGTGCCAGCAATCCAGCGAGGCATCCACTGAAAATTTCGAGCAAGATGGTAGAATACGGTTTCCGGCTCTGTCATTCCCTCTTGCACCAGTACCATTTTTTTGCTCCTGATATGCTTTGGGACAATAAGATCCGTACAAGTAACCACGAGATCATAAGCGTGCGCAAAGCCACCGATATCAAGCTGGAGATTATGCGAACGAAGATATTCAAGCGTGCGATCGGAGCGCTTTTTCCCCATAATAGTAAACTCAAGCAATCCAAAATCACTCGCTTTGCCGAGCAGACCATCGCTGAAAAAGGATGAAAAATACTGGTCGTAATCCTTCAACCATCCAGCAATCTGATGCATCTGCGTAGTCTGATTCATTGACCCACAGATAAAGAGTATTTTTTTCTTCATAATTCATCCTTATTCGCTAAGGCTGCATCATGAAGATGAACCCCTGAAAAAAACATCACGGCATAACCAGTAGCATACCACATCGCCTCTTTCAAACGTCTCAGCAGCACGAAGGCGCCACCATAAACAAGCGCGTCAGGAATGCCAAGTGCCTGAAAAAACGCAAGATATCCAAGATCCTGCACCCCAAGTCCTGATGGAATAAAAAAGAAAAGCGTCCGAAGCATGGTAAGCGCAATATCAAGCGTCAGAACATCGACAAAAGAGATATCAAGCCCTAAAAGACAAAGAATAATATAACTTTCAATGGCAAGTGTTGACCAAGCAAGAAGATAGATAACTACAACAGGAAACAGCCTTGTCATTGAAGAGCCACGGTAACTTTTCAACTCCTCGTCGGTATCAAAAAAACTAGACTCTTTTGCAAGCAACCACACTTGAATTTTTTTGAATGGCACCAGCATCAGCAATTTATGAACGTTTTTTGCAGCATCTCCATTCAACAATAGCATAAGCAGAAAAAGAAAGAGAAGAAAGACGACAACACCAGCAGCAATCATAAGATAACCAAGCCCTTCAAAACCAAGCATTTTGAAAGAGAGTGACTGTAACAGCGAAAAACCAATCAACGAACCAAATATTGTATAAACACCTTGAGCCATACCAAGCATAAGCTTGCGGACACCAACACTTGCTACAGCAGATGGCACAGGAATACCAATAAACCGATTGCAGAGAAAAGGACGCAATGGCTCACCAACAGCAACACCTGCTGGTAACGTCATGGAAACCGTTTCGGCAATCACCTGTATTCGCAAAAGCTTGAAAAAAGGAATTCTTTCAATACTTCTGGGAAAAACCTTTGTCCATGCAAAGGTCTCCAAAAGATGCAATCCTAAAAAAGGGAAAAGAATCAGAAAAGACGAAAACCCTATGGTTGTAATCAATTCAGCAGAACGCTGAAAATCAAGCTTGCTGAAAAGATAGAGAAGGAGAATGATTCCCAAAGCAAGACCGCTATAACCAGTCCATGAAAGACCAGGTTTTTTTTTCATCGACATAAAAAATCAGGAAACTAAGCTAAAAAATGGTGAATAATCATTTTCATTGTTTGCAAAGATAATAATGTATCGTTAAATATTTACTCTATCATCGCATCCGCTATGAAGCCGCAATAAAACCATTGACTCATTCGCCAGTCAGTGGCTCTTTTTGATAAAAAAATAATGTGCACTGATGGGACTTATCAATCCTGATTTTAAAACTCTGCCTGAACTCTTCTCTGCAGTTTTCACCCATTATAGTGGTGATAAGTCGAAATTCCCATTCGCAAGAAAAATCCATGGCGTCTATGAGCCGATTGCTTATCGTGCTTTTGAAGAGGATGTCCGCATGTTTACGGCTTTTCTTAAACACAATAGTATAACGTCACAAGATCGAGTTGCCATTCTCGCTGAAAACCGTCCGGGATGGTACTTGTCTGACATGGCTGTTTTAAATCTTGGCGCTATTACCGTACCACTCTATCCTTCATTACCAGCAAATCAAATCGAATATATCCTTAACAACTGCACCGCAAAGGCGATTATTGTCTCCAACATGTTGCAGCTTGGTAAAATTCTTGCTATTCGAGAAAACCTGCCGGAACTGAAGCTGATTGTTGTGATGAATCGACTGGAAAAAAAGTTGGAAGAGGTCGTCGATCTGAATCATGCCAAATGGATCGGAAAAAAGTTGGTTGCAGAAAATCCATCAATACTTGAGGGGAGTGTTATCAATCCGGAAGATATCGCAACGATTATTTATACCTCTGGCACAACCGGTCAGCCAAAAGGTGTGATGCTGACACATCGGAATATCTGCGAAAATGTTAAAGCCTGCTCCACAGTGCTGCAGCTTGATGATTCCGACAGAGGACTCTCATTTTTACCACTCTGTCACGCCTATGAACGAACAGGTGGGTATTACCTGCTTTTTGCCTGTGGCGCAAGCATTTATATGGCGGAGAGTGTCGAAACCATTTCGCTGAACATGACCGAAGCACATCCCACGATTATGTTTACGGTACCAAGGCTTTTTGAACGCATCAAAGCAGGTATTCTTAAACAAATTGCAGCAGAGAGTTTTATTAAGCAAAAAATATTCGCGTGGGCGCTTAAAACTGGCGAAATGTATCATAACAACCATCAGGGTGGTGAACCAAAAAGCCTTCTACTTCAACATGCACTTGCCGATAAGCTTGTTTACAATACTATAAAAAGCAAATTTGGTGGTGAGTTACGCTATTTAATATCTGGTGGAGCAGCATTACCACAAAATATTGGAGAATTTTTTCAAGCGCTCGACATCAGCATTCTTGAGGGATTCGGTTTAACTGAAACATCGCCAGTAACGCATGTTAATCGTCCAGGAAAAATTAAATATGGTACCGTTGGACTACCGCTTGACAATGTGCAGCAAATGATTGCACCGGATGGTGAAATTTTGCTCAAAGGTCCAAATATCATGAAAGGGTACTGGAACGATGTGGAGGCAACTCATGAGGTTATTAAAGATGGATGGTTTCACACTGGAGATATTGGCGAAATCGATAAGGATGGATACTTAAAGATTACGGATCGCAAAAAGCACATTATCGTCACTTCAGGAGGAAAAAATATTGCTCCCATGCCGATTGAAAATCTTATTGGTGATAATCCTTATGTCGATCAAGTTATTGTTGTGGGCGAAAAACGACCATTTTTGGTTGCATTGATCGTGCCAGAGTTTGTTATGCTGAAAGAATATGCTCGCAAAGAGGGGATTAACGTTCGGACCAATAAGGAGCTGACTGAGCAGAAAAAAATCCTGCATATTTATGATCAACTGCTTCGCACCAGTTCACAGCAACTTGCAACGCACGAAAAAGTGCGCAAATTCCAGTTGATTGAAACTGCGTTCAGCATTGAAAATGGTCAAATGACACCAACAATGAAACTGAAGCGCAAAGAAATTACCACCAAATATGCAGCAGAGATTGATAAACTGTATAAAGCACTGAACATGGTGTACAATACAGAGTAATCAAACCGATCAACTTCCTTTTATTTTTAAACCAATGAGAGCACCAGAGATGGTGTTCTCTTGGCGTTCCACGAATCCTTCATCGATAAGTTCGCCAATAATTTCATTGAGATTCCACGGACAGTCGCCATATCTTGATTCAATCTCTTCAAGGCACATCACCTCCGATTGTACAAGCTCTTTAATCAGCTTGCCACGATACCACCGTTTTGAACCGTGAAATGTTGATTGCTTCGTTAAAGGACGAATCCCACTTTTTTTACTAGTCAGGCACAATGCTCCATAATCCATTAAGGCATTATGCCATTCACGGCTTTGACCGGCAGGCAGCACTTCATCAGCAATCTCTTGCAATTTTAAAGGAGTGATATTCTCAGGGAGCGTGAATTCATGGATAAGAATGCGGCGAATATTGGTATCAATGGTCGCCACATCAAGATTATCGGCAAAAATAGGAATGGAACGCGAAGTGTACTCTCCTATGCCTGGCAGCTTTTTTAACGTCTCCGGTTGGAATGGTACAACGCCACCATACTCTTCCATGATAACCATAGCACATCGATGCAAACGCACTGCTCGCGAGTTGTAACCAAGTCCACTCCAAAGTGCAAGAACCTCTTTGAGCGAAGCTGATGAAAGATGAGAAATATCGGGGAAATATTGGAGCCAAGCTATAAATCGAGGAACAACTCGTTCAGCTTGTGTTTGCTGTAACATAATCTCACTGACCATCACGGCATAACGATCAGTAGTTTCTCTCCATGGAAAATCTCTGCGATGCAATCGATAATAATCAAAGATTTTTTGACGAAACACTTCAATATCGTGCATACGCATAGTTCTAACCTGCCAAACGAGATCGTTACGTAATAAAAAAATAAGCCCGACGATAGTGTAACTATGACGGGCTCAGAAATAAAGCTTACGCTTTTTCAACAATCTTGCGCTCTTTAACCTTCAATGCTGCCTTACCGGTACGTTTACGAAGATAGAAGAGTTTGGCTCTTCTCGCCTTACCATGCTTGACAACCGTAACACTCTCAATATTGGGTGAATTAACAGGTATGATTCTCTCAACGCCAACACCATGTGAAATTTTGCGAACAGTGATGGTTTTGTTTCCACCAGCTCCTCTGTCACTGATAACAACACCTTCAAAAGCCTGAAGTCTCTCTTTTTCACCCTCAATAACCTTCAACTGTATCTTGACAGTATCACCCGGTCTGATTTCAGGAAAATCGGTAACCGACTGGGTAGCTTCCACTAACTTAATTAACTGATCCATGACAACAACTTATTTACGTTATGTTTTTTTCTCTTCTTTCCATTCAACGTTATCCAGTAAATCCGGCCTTCGTTGTTTTGTTCTTTTGAGCGCATTGGTATAGCGCCACTGCTCAATTTTTTCATGATGACCCGTCAACAACACTTCAGGCACCATCATTCCACGAAACTCTGCTGGTCTGGTGTAATAGCTTGAATCCAACATTCCCGTTTGAAACGAATCAGTCAATGCTGACTCGCTATCACCAAGAACACCAGGTATCACCCTTACGAGCGCATCCATCAACAAAAGAGCTGGTATCTCTCCCCCCGAAACAACAACATCGCCAATAGAGATTTCAAGAGTCACCAAATGTTGCCGGATTCGCTCATCAACAGCTTTATAGTGACCACAGAGAATAATCAGATTATGCATTCTTGACAGCCGGTTCGCCATAGGCTGTTTCAACAACTCACCATCTGGCGAAAGAAAAATGACTGCGTCATACTCTCTTTCAGCTTTCAAATGCTCAATACAAGCAAAAACTGGTTCAGGACGTAATACCATTCCTGCACCACCACCATAGGGAGAATCATCAACTTGCTTATACTTCCCCAAGCCGTAGTCATGCAGATTATGAACATGAATCTCGGCAAGTTGTTTTTTTTGTGCAATACCAAGTAATCCTGCATTCAAAGGTGAATCAAAAAATCCCGGAATCACCGAAATAAGATCAATACGTATTGAACTCATGAGTCAACGATGGTTTAAACCAAGACTCTAAAAACTTGCTTACAAAAACTCATCAAATCGAGGAATCACAATAAATTGCTCTGCAAGGTTGAACTCCTCAACAAACTCTTCAATAGCCGGCAATAAAATTTTTTTATCGCCAATAAGTACCTCATACACTTCATGCGCAGGCATTGCAAGTACATTTGTCACAACACCAACCACGTTACGCTGACGATCAAGCACCTGCATACCAATAATTTCATGCAAATATGCACGACTTTCAGGTTGCGGTAACAAATCTGTTTCTTCAATGAATAAACTACATCCAATGAGAGTTTCAGCTTCCTCAACACTATCAACACCATCAAAGAACAACCATGCAAACCCACCTGAAAGTGTTGCTTTCTTTACAGCCAATGGTGTAACCGACGCAATCGACTTACCAACATAATAGCTTTTCCGCGAAAGAAAACTCTCAGGGAAGTCAGTAATAACCTCTATTTTTACTTCGCCCTGCAAACCTTTTGGCTTAACAATGATTCCTGTCCGATAGAGTTCCATACTGACTTATACCCTAAAAAACTCTTTAATCCTCTGCGGTAGCGGCTGTTGCTTCTGCGGCTTTCTTTGCAGCACGACGACGGGACTTGACAAGAAGTCCTTTCTGACGACGGGCAACTTGACGCTCTTGCCATTTTTCCATCTCGGCTGAAATTTCTGCATCGCTACGCCCCATGCTTTTCAATCTCATTTCATAAAGCAATCCGGTTGTGCGGATAAGGCTGTGAACCGTGGTTGTCGGCTGAGCTCCAGTTTGCATCCAGTATGCAATACGATCTTTGTTAATACTAACAGTATGAGGTTTCGTGGTTGGTTCATAGTGACCAACAACTTCGAGAAATTTGCCATCTCTTGGTGAACGGGCATCAGCCACAACAATTTGATACACCGGCAATTTTTTTCTTCCTGCTCTTTTCAGTCTGATCTTTACCAAGGCTACAATATTTATGAGTTAATGATTTAAGACTAACTATGGAGACAATCTATCGTTTTAAAAACTTATCAAGCGCAAGATTCTGCGACGTGATCTTTCTTCCAGACTTTGAGAGTTTAGAGACAGAACGCATCATTTTTTTCATCTCGCCAAATTGTTTAAGCAGAAGATTTACCTCCTGCACTTTGGTGCCGCTGCCACGCGCAATGCGCTGACGACGACTTCCATTAATAATATCGGGATTTTTTTTCTCTTCTTTGGTCATTGAGTTAATCATTGCTTCAATAGGTTTGAAGTCAAGATTCTCAAGCTCCTCTTTTGGAACCATTTTATTTAAACCAGGAACCATCTCAATTAATCCCTGAATGGAACCCATCTTTTTGAGTTGCTGCAACTGATCAAAAAAGTCATTGAGATCAAACTCATTGGTCATGAGCTTTTTCTGCATTTCAACAGCTTTCTCAAGATCAAGATTTTCCTGAGCTTTTTCGACAAAGCTTACAATATCGCCCATACCCAGAATTCTCTGGGCCATACGATCGGGATAAAAAATATCAAGGTCATCGACTTTTTCACCAATACTGATAAATTTGATTGGTTTTTCAACAACCTGACGAATAGAGAGTGCAGCACCACCACGCGAATCACCATCAAGCTTGGTCAGCACTACGCCATCAAAATCAAGACGATCATTAAAGGCTTTTGCTGTATTAACAGCCTCTTGACCCATCATGGAATCGACGACAAACAGCAGCTCATCTGGTTTGAGGGCATTTTTCAGCGATTCAGCTTCAGCCATCATCATCTGATCAATCTGCAAGCGACCAGCCGTATCAACAATGAGCACATCTTTTGATGCTGAACGCGCAGCTTCTAACCCACCAAGAGCTGCTTTCATAGCATCCTGCTCCTCAACAGCAAATACCGGAACATCAACTTGGGCGCCAAGTGCTTTAAGCTGATCAATCGCTGCCGGACGATAAACGTCAGCAGCAACAAGCATTGGATTTTTACCACTCTTTTTCAGGCGCAAAGCGAGCTTGGCGCAAAACGTGGTTTTACCGGAACCTTGAAGTCCGGCAACCATAATAACAGCAGGAAGTTTTTTAGGGGAAAGATTAAGCGGTTTCTGCTCACCACCCATAAGCTCAGTCAATTCGTCATAAACAATTTTGACGATCATCTGCGCTGGAGAAACGCTTTTGATGACTTGCTCACCAAGAGATTTCTCTCGTATATCTTCTATTAATTTCTTTGCCACCTTATAGTTAACGTCGGCACCAAGGAGAGCGCGCTTGATATCGCGCATGGCGAGACCAATATTGATCTCATTTATGGTGGCTTGCCCAGCAAGCTTTTTAAAGGTAGCTTCTAATTTATCGCTTAAACTATCGAACATTGCGTCCCGCTTTTTTTAGATAAAGCCTAAAAATTCTTAGCTTTAATTATAACAAAATATAGAGAAAAATACAATTATCAGAATGATATCTTTGGTAATAAATAATGTTTACTGTACTCTTTTTTGATTTATCAGCTTTAACAAAAC